>JBKJXL010000142.1:0-9632 GCA_046716225.1 Candidatus Limnocylindrales bacterium
GCGCGACTACTGGATCTCGTGCCTGGTGAACCCGTCGGCGGGTCGGGAGGCCGAGTGGGGCGGGGACCGGTTCGAGTCGGCCGCCGTGGCGCGGACCGTCCTGGTCGTCGGCGGCGGGCCGGCCGGCCTCGAGACGGCACGCGTCGCCGCGGATCGGGGCCACAAGGTGACGCTCGTGGAGCGGACCCGGGCCCTCGGCGGCCAGTTCCGTCTCGCCGGGCTGCAGCCGTCGCGAGGCCAGATCACGGACCTCATCGCGTGGTACGGCCGCCAGCTCCAGCAGCTCGGTGTGGAGGTGCGCCTGGGTGTCGACATGCAAGCGCCCGACATCGCCGCCGCTGGCGCCGACCAGGTCGTCCTCGCCACGGGGTCGAGGCCGCCCGGGACCGGGTTCCAGCGCGCTCGACCGCTCGTCGGCCGGTTGCCGGGCTCGGACGATCCCACCGTCACCTCGATCCAGGCGGTGATGGACAGTGCCGCGGAGGTGGGCCGGCGTGTGCTCGTCCTCGATGACCTTGGCGACTGGCGCGGACTCGGGACCGCACTCCAACTCGTCGAAGCCGGACACGAGGTGACGATCGTGACCGCCTCGGCGGTCGTGGCCGGTGGCCTCTTTCACAGTGCGGCCGACGTGCCATTACGCGAGCGCTTCGCGCGAGCCGGCGGCCGATCGATCACCAGCGCGACGATGGTCAAGTGGCGGCCCGGCTCGGCCACGCTCCAGTCCACGATGACCGGGGCGACATCCCAGGTCGCGGCCGACACGCTCGTCATCGCCGAGACGCCCGTTGCCGTGACCGACCTCGCTGTGGCGCTGACCGAGGCCGGCGTGGCGTTCCAGGCGGTCGGGGACTGCGTCGCGCCGCGCCGGGCCAGCCTCGCATTCCACGATGCGCGGGCGTTGGCGCGGCGGCTCTGACGACGGCGCATTCTGACGACGGAGCGTGTGGTCTGGCGCGGCATGGGTACCATGGTCCGTACCGACAGCCCACGACCATGGAGCGACCGATGACCACCACGGACGTCGAACACGCCGGCGCCAGGCGAGGTCGATCGGCGCGTCAGGCCGAGCGCCTCGCGCGTGGTCTCGAGTCGGTGCCGTACCTCACGCGCAGGCTCGAACCGGTCGAGGTCATCTCGGCCGAAGGCCTCGAGACGATCGAGCACAACGCCGACACCCTCCTCGAGGAGGTCGGCATCGAGATCGTCAACTATCCGGAGGCAGTGGAGATCTTCCGTTCGGCTGGAGCGGATGCCGACGGGACCCGGGTGCGCTTCCCGCGCGGCCTGTGCCGCTCGCTCATCACCGCGACGGCACCGCGGATCTTCACCCAGCGCGCCCGTAACGAGTCGCGCAGTGTCGTCATCGGCGACCCGTACATGGTCCTCGTCCCGACCTACGGCTCACCCTTCGTCCACGACCTCGACGGCGGCCGCCGGTACGCGACGATCGAGGACTTCCGTAACTTCGTGAAGCTCACCTACAACAGCCGGACGCTGCATCACGGCGGCGGGACCCTGTGCGAGCCGGTCGACCTGCCGGTGAACAAGCGTCACTTCGACATGGTCTACAGCCACATCCGGTACTCGGATCGAGCGTTCATGGGTTCGGTGACCCACCCGAGCCGAGCCCAGGACTCGGTCGACATGGCGCGCATCGTGTTCGGGACCGAGGTCATGGAACGCGAGCACGTGATCATGGGCCTGGCCAACGCGAACTCCCCGATGTCGTGGGATTTCAACATGCTCGGGTCCGCCCGGGCCTACGCGGCGGCCAACCAGATCATGCTCGTCACGCCGTTCATCCTCGGCGGCGCGATGGCGCCCGTGACCGTAGCCGCCCAGGCCACTCAGACCCTCGCGGAAGCCCTCGCCGGGATGGCCTTCTGCCAGATCGTGCGGCCCGGCGCGCCGGTCATCTTCGGCTCGTTCGCCTCCTCGATGTCCATGCAGACCGGCGCCCCGACGTTCGGGACGCCAGAACCCCAGCTCGTCCTGTTCGTGCTGGCGGCGCTCGCACGACGTCTCGGCGTGCCGTTCCGCAGTGGCGGCAACTTCACGGCCTCCAAGGTGCCGGACTACCAGGCGGCCTACGAGAGCGCGATCAGTTTCATGGCCACGATGCAGGCCGGCGTCAACTTCAACCTGCACACCGCCGGCTGGCTGGAGGGTGGCCTCGCCATCGGCTACGAGAAGTTCATCCTCGACGAGGATCAGGCGTCGATGGCGCAGGCCTACATCGCTGGCGTCGACACGACCGACAACGGCTACGCTCTCGACGCGATGCTCGCGGGCGGGCCGGGCCAGCACTTCCTCGGTTCGCCGCACACCCTCGCGAACTTCGAGCACGCGTTCTGGCGCTCGGAGCTGTCCAACAACGACAGCTTCGAACAGTGGGAACTCGACGGGGGCCTCGATGCCGCCCAGCGGGCGAACCGGCGCTGGAAGCGGCGACTCGCGGAGTACGAGATGCCGCCGCTCGACGAGGCGGTCCACGAGGCGCTCGTGGACTGGATCGACCAGCGGAAGGCGGGGTTCCCGGACTCGGACGTCTGACGGTCGCCCTCGTCCGGCGCTGGCCAGGGCCCGGTCACAGCCGGGCTGGACCATGTCACGGGTGGCCAGGGCCCTGTCAGGTTCCGGATCCGCACGAGTCCTCGTGGCCCCGGTCCGGATCCGACGTTGGCGGTCGGACTTGGTGAATGTCCACGCAGCTTCGTTGAGATCGTGACACCTGACAGGTGCGCGACTGCCCGTCCGCCGACGATCGACGTTGTTACGGTCTCGGAATGACTACGGCGGGGCCGGCGGCGTCGCGGTACCGGCCGGAGCGTCGTCACCCGTACCGGTATCACCCTCGATGGGCGTCGGCGGCATGGCCGAGTACAGCACGTCGCCCGGCTTCGCCTTCGCCTGCAGCCGCCCGAGTTCTTCCAGCGGGATGTGGCAGCGCATCATGTGGCCCGGTGCGACCTCGATGAGCGGCGGCTCCGTGACCTCGCAGATCCCCGCCATCGCGCGGTGACAACGCGTGTTGAAGACGCAGCCACTCGGCGGGTTGGCCGGACTCGGGATCTCGCCCTCCAGCAGGATCCGCGCCCGGTCCTCGCCGTCCACGTTCGGGACCGCTGACAGCAGCGCCTCCGTGTACGGGTGGTTCGGCCCGCCGAAGACGGCCTCGGAGCCGCCGACCTCCATGATCCGGCCGAGGTACATGACCGCGATCCGGTCGGCCAGGTAGCGGATCACGCCCAGGTCGTGCGAGATGAGCAGGTAGCTGGTCTTGCTGCGGACCTGGAGTTCGGACAGCAGGTTGAGGATCGCGGCCTGGACCGACACGTCGAGTGCACTCGTCGGTTCGTCGGCCACCACGATCCGAGGATCGCCGGCAAACGCGCGGGCGATCGCGACACGTTGCTTGAGGCCACCCGACAGCTGGCGCGGCTTGAGGTCCAGGTGGCGTTGCGTCAGGCGCAGATCCGCGGCCAGCTTGTCGACGCGCTCGTTGAGCGCCTTGCCCTTGAGCCCGGTCAGCTTGCTGACCGAGCGGGCGAGGATGGCGCGGGCCGTCCAGCCTCGATTCAGCGCGGAGTCCGGGTTCTGGAAGACCATCTGGATCGAGCGCTTGTCCGCGGTGGGTCGGTCGGCGCTCTGGCCGGCGAGCGCATGGTCGCCCAGGCCCAGGGTCCCGCCGGCGTCCGGACTCTCGATCCCGAGGATCGTCTTGGCCAGCGTGGATTTGCCCGACCCGGACTCGCCGACGAGTCCGAGCGTCTCTCCGTCGAACAGGTTGAGATCCACCTTGACCAGCGCCGGGACGTCCTGGCCGCCCTGGTGGAAGGTCTTCGAGACCTGCGTGACCGACAGGGCCTGCTCGCCGTGGACGGTCTCGGTGCCGGCGCTCATCGGCGGCTCCACCAGTTCCCCCAGGCGGTCGCGATGATGGCAGCGGGTCCAGCGACCCGGACCGAGCTCGACGATCGGCGGCTCGACCGTTCGGCACAGATCCGTGGCCAGCTGGCAGCGATCGACGAACACGCAGGTGGGCAGGTCCGTACCGATCTGCGGCAGGTTGCCGGGGATCGTGGAGAGCGCCCGTTGCGACTTGCGGATGCCGTGGCGAGGAAGCGATCGGAGGAGGCCCAGGGTGTAGGGGTGCTGGGGCGACTCGAAGACGGTCGCGGCGTCGCCCTCTTCGACGATCTTGCCCGCGTACATCACCCCGACCCGGTCGCACAGGGTCCGGATGACGCCCAGGTTGTGGGCGATGAGCAGGACAGCGGCGTTCGTCTCCGCCTGGAGCGTGCGGACGAGATCAAGCACGCTCGCCTCGACCGTGGCGTCGAGGCCGGTCGTGGGTTCGTCGAGGACCAGCAGCTTTGGATCGGACGCAAGTGCGATGGCGATGACGACGCGCTGTTGCATCCCGCCCGACAGCTGGTGCGGATACCGCTGGAAGACTCGTTCCGGATCGCCGATCTGGACGCGGCGCAGCGCTTTGAGCGCGTTCGCCTCGGCCTCGTCTTTCCCCTGCCCCAGGATCGAAAAGGCTTCCACGACCTGCGGACCGACCTTCGTCGTCGGGTTGAGCGCCGCGCCGGGGTCCTGGTAGACCATCGAGGCGTGGTGCATCCGGAAACGCCGCACTTCGTCGTCGGACATCTTGGTGATGTCGCCGCCGGCGACCAGGATCCGACCGCCGGTGATGACCGCATTGCGTGGCAGGTAGCGCACCGCGGCGTAGGCGGTCGTGGACTTGCCGCAGCCGGACTCACCAACGAGGCCGTAGGACTCACCGGGTTTCACCTCGAACGACACGCCGCGCAGGACGGGCCGGCGGATGCCGCGAACGACGTAGGCGAGCGACAGGTCCTCGACCTTGAGGGCGACGGTCGGCGCGGGGTCGGCGGGTGGGGGCGGCGCGGCAGCGGTCTCGATGGTCATTCGTTGGCTACCGACTGGAGCGAGTCTGCGATGAGGTTGACCGCGATGACGGTGCTCGCGATGGCGAGGGCCGGGAAGAGCGTCGACCACCAGATCCCCGAGATCATGTTCGTGTACTCCTCACTGACGCTCAGCCCCCAGTCGGGAGATGGCGGCTGGAGGCCGACGCCGAGGAACGACAGCGTGGCCACCGTGAAGATCGCGTAGCCGAAGCGGACCGTCATCTCCACGACCGTCGGCCCCAGGACGTTCGGGAAGATCTCGCGGGAGAGGATGAACAGTCCGCTCTCGCCTCGAAGTCTGGCCGCGGTGACGTAGTCGAGCTCCCGTTCGGACAGGACCGCCGATCGGACGGTCCGCGCGACGATCGGCGTGAACAGGATGCCGACGACGAACACGACGACCAGCGGCGAAGTGCCGAGGACGACCAGTGTGAGGAGGGCTACCAGGATGACCGGCAGCGCCAGGAACGCTTCCACCAGGCGGCTCAGGACGTCGTCGACTCGGCCTCGGTAGTAGCCCATGATCAGCCCGATCAGGGTGCCGGCGGCCACCCCAAGCAACGCCGCCAGGGGGGCGACGATGAGGACGTCGCGGGAGCCCACCATCACCCTCGACAGGACGTCTCGCCCGAGCCGATCCGTGCCGAACCAGTGTTCAGGACTCGGGGGCAGGTGGCCCTCGGAGAAGTCGTTGAATGGGTCGTACGGCGTGATGCGCTCGCCGAGGAGGGCGCACACGATCCACCCCACCATGATGACGATCCCGATGATGAAGGCCGGCCGCCGGACCAGGACACGCAAGGTCTCGCGGCGAGCCTGGGATCGCTCCGACGCGGCCGGGCCCGCCATCGGAGCCGGCGGACTGGGGTTGAGGACGATGTCGACCAGCAGCGCTTCGCGTCCAGTCGGATCCGCGGATTCATCCAGGCCGTGATGAGGTCGGCGGTGAGCGTCGCCAACATGTACACGATGCCGATCACGATGACGCCCGCCGTCAGCATCGGCAGGTCCTTTCGCTGGGCGGCGAAGAGCATGGTCGCGCCCATCCCGTTGTAGTTGAAGATCTTCTCGACGGCGATGATGCCGCCGAACAGGTACCCGATCTGGACCGCGATGACGGCCACGGTCGGGATGAGGGCATTCCGGAGCACGTGACGCCGCATGGTCTGGCTCGTGGTCAGGCCCTTCATCGTCGCCGTCCGCGTGTAATCCGACTGCAGGACCTCGATCGTGCCGGCTCGAGTCATTCGCGCGATGTACCCGAAGTAGACGATCGCCATCGCGATCGCCGGCATGAGCAGATACCGGATCTGGGTCAGGATGTCCGCGTCTGGAGGCGGGGTCGCCAGCACCGGAAGCCAGCCCAGCTGGACGCCGACCACCACGACGAGGATGGTCGCCGTGATGAACTCCGGGATCGACGACGACGTCACACCCAGGAGCACGATCGCGCGGTCCACCTTCCGGTCACGGCGGCGAGCTGCATACAGCCCGGCCGCGATGCTCAGGGGGATCGTGATGATCAGTGCCAGGCCGGCGAGTTTCGCCGAGCGCCCGGCCGCCGCCAGGACCGCCGGCAGGACGGGTTGTCCTGAGACGAACGACTCGCCGAAGTCGAGCGTGACGACGCCGACCATCGCGTCGAGGTACTGCACGACGATCGGCCGATTCGTTCCGAGTCGCTCGTTGAGCGCGTCAACGCTCTCCTGCGGGGCAAATGGCCCGAGGATCGTCCTGCCCACGTCGCGCGGAAGCACATTCGAGATCACGAAGACGATCGTGACCAGCAGCCAGAGGGTGACGACCGCGAGCAGTAACCGGCGGGTCAGGTACCGGGCCATCAGGCTACGTCACCATCCTGGCTCGAGGTTCACAGTTGGGAGCGCCCGCGTTCTCGGGCGCTCCCGATGGCCGTGACTAGACGGCGGAGGCTGCCGACAGGAACATCTGACCGAGAGCACAGGTGTAGACGCCCGTGAACTTGGTCGAGTTGCCGGACAGGTAGTTGTAGAAGTACGGGATCACCATCGGGACTTCGTCGTTGCTGATCTGCTCGATCTTGGCGCACGCCGCCTTCTGAGCGTCGACGCCGACCGCGCTCTGGAATTCGGTGAACGCAGCATCGAACGCCGGATTCGCGTAATGCGACGCGTTCCACACGCCATTGGTCTTGTAGGCCGAATTCAGGAAGACGTCCGGACTTGCGCGATGCCCGTAGTCGACGATGCCGAGTTCGGCATTGCCCTGGCAGGGCGGGTCGGTCGGGTTGGTCGTGTTGCACCACTGCGCGTCGTAGAAAGGCCCGTTGTCCTGGCCGGCGGGCGTGATCGTGATCCCCGCGGGGGCCGCCTGGCTCTGGATGAGCACGGCCAGGTCCGGGATCTCGCTCAGACGCCCGTACTGGAGGGTCGCGGCGAGGTTCGGAACGCCGGCATCCGCCAGGAGCTGCTTGGCCTGCTCGATGTTCTGGGTCCGCTGGGCGACCGTGCCGCTGTAGTACGGGTAGAACTCCCAGATGACGTGGTCGTTGGCCGGGATGCCCCTACCCTTGAACAGTTGCTGGATGAGCGTGGGTCGATCGAGGGTCAGGGCGAGCGCCTGTCGGACTCGCTTGTCGGCGAACTGGCCGGTATCCGTGTGCATCCAGATCTGGCGGTGGTTGGTGGTCGGCGTATCGACGACCGTGAAGTTCGTGTCCGTGAACAGCGGGGCGCCCGACAGCACGTCGAACTGCACGAGGGCGTCGATCTGGCCGCCCTGGTAGGCGGTGACCATCGAGGCCGTGTCGTCGAAGAAGGTGAACTCGCTGCCGTCGAGCGGCGTCGCGCCGCCCCACCAGGCATCGTTACGGGCGAACTTGACGCCCGACGCGATGTCGTAGCTGCCCTCGACGATCTTCCAGGCACCGGTCCCGGCGGGGACCTTGTCCAACGTTGTGCCGGCGACGTAGGCGGCCGGCGTGATCAGCGACTGGGCGTTGAAGACCGATACGAGGTACGGGAAGTTGCCGTTGGCGCTGACCAGGTTCATGGTCACCGTCGCCGCATCGGTGGCGACTGCGGAGCCCTTGTCGAGGACGCCCTTGAGACCCGAGTTGCCCGCCGCCACCAGCCGGTCCATCGTGGCGACGACGTCGGCCGACGTGAAGTCGGTCCCGTCATGCCACTTCACGCCCTGGCGGAGCTTGAACGTCCAGACCGTGTTGTCTTCGTTAGGAGTCCAGGTCTCGGCAAGTCCCGGCGCGATATCGGTGGCATTCGGCGCCAGCGTGCACAGGAATTCGAACGACTGAGCGGTCAGGCCGTAGCTGGCCAGGTCGATCATCGCGACCGGGTCGAGAGGACCCGCGGGCCGCTGGACCGCGACTCGGATCGTGCCACCCGCGGCGGCGGGCGGGGCGCTCGCGCTGGCGCCGGCCGAGGCGGGCGGGGTGCTCGCAGCGACGCTGGCGTTCGGCGTGGAACCGCCGCAGGCGGCGATGACGGCCGTGATCGACCCGAATGACAGGCCGACGATCGTGCCGCGCTGGATGAATTGGCGTCGGCTCAGCCGACCCTGGGCGAACGCCTCGACGACATCGAGCTGCAGTGGCGTCGTCGACCGGCGGACCTTGTCCAACTTCAGATAGTCCATCGCGCTCTATTCCTCCAGCAGGCAAAGGACAGGCGACGAGCACCGACGGCGTCGTTCGCGACCGCTCCACCCGGTCCGGGCCGTTCTTCCTCCGCTCGGACCGCGGGCAGGTGACGAACGGTACTGGCGGCCGTTCCCAGTGTCAACGAATCCATGCAGCCTGATGCGCGATACTCCGAACGATGAAGATCACCGGGATCACCTTGACCCGGCTCGTGCTGCCGCTCGAGCCGCCGTTTCCCGCCGCGTGGGACCCGGTCCCGCGGACGCGCTTCGCGGCCACGATCGTCCGGGTCGAGACGGACGAGGGTGTCGTCGGGATCGGATCGGGCGACACGATGGACGGCTTCGAAGCGTTCGAGCACCTGTTCATCGGCCAGGATCCGCTGGCTATCGCCCGACACGTCCGGGTGCTCGAGACCGTCGACTTCCACGCCGGGCGGTACTGGCCGCTGGAGGCCGCGCTCTGGGACATCGCGGGGAAGGTCGCGGGCCTGCCGGCGGCGACGCTGTTCGGCGGGTCGGCGGATGCGCTGCCGGTCTACGCGTCGTGCGGGATGCTTCTGCCGGCGACAGCACGCGCCGAGTCCGCGCTGGCGCTCCGAGCCGAGGGGTTCCGTGCGCTCAAGATCCGGATCGATCCGCGCCGGCTGGAGGAGGGGATGGCCGCCGTCGCCGCGACCCGAGATGCCGTGGGCGCCACGATGGCGATCATGGTCGACCTCAACCAGGGCTGGCGGATGGCCGGCGACACGAGCGCATCCCTCGACCCCGCCGCCGCACTCTCGATCGCCCGCCGCCTCGCCGACTACGGGGTGCTGTGGGTGGAGGAGCCGCTCGCCGGCACGGACCTGCCCGGCCTGGCGGGACTGCGGGCCTCGGCGCCCGGCATCCGGATCGCGGGTGGCGAGATGACCCGCACGTTCCATGAACAGCTCGCGGCTCTGGACGCGGACGCGTTCGACGTCCACCAGTCCGATGTCGTGCTGGCTGCCGGCATGTCGCGGACGCGGACGCTGGCCGAACTGGCCCTCGCCCGGAACCGCTGGTTCA
>JBKJXL010000143.1:0-8895 GCA_046716225.1 Candidatus Limnocylindrales bacterium
TGGGAGTGGATCTGGTGGACCGGCCTGATCACCTTCAGCATGATCCTGGTCGCCTCCGTGTTCGTCTTCGACTTCTTCCTGGTCCTTGGCATCGAGATCATCGGCATCGGAACGCTGGTGTGGGTCCGATTCCGACGGTTCCCGCCGTTCCTGGCGGCCTACGACCGCCAACTCGCCAGGCAGAAGTACGCCTCGACGAAGAAGTACACCGAGCCCGAGGCGACGATCCGCAAGCGCGGCGGCCGCCGGCAACGTCGCCGCCGCTGATCGTTCCGGGATGCCCATCGAGATCCGACGGTTCGGCGTCGGGCACCGGCGCCCGAATGGTCCCATCGGGTCGCAAGGCCTGACCGGCCAGGTCATCCACTCCGATGCCCGTGGCGTCGTGAGCGAACTGGCGTTCACGCGCGATGCCCGGATCGAGCCGCACGCGAATCCCAACACGACCTGGTTCATCGTCATCGAGGGCGGTGGCTGGGTCGGTGTCGGAGATGAGCGCGCTCGCGTCGCGGCGGGGGAGGCCGTCCTGTGGCCGGCGGACCTCACCCACGCGGCCTGGACCGAGCATTCCGAGATGCGGGCGTTCGTCGTCGAATTCGCCGGTGCCGATGACCAGGTCGTGCTCGATGGCCGAGCGCTGGCGCTGGCTGCCGAGGCGTCCGGGACCCGTCCCGAGCCCGGCGATGGGGCGCTTGCCGACGACGGGCACGCCGCGACCCACGATCGCACGAGCGGCGAACCAGCCTGACGCTCCACCCTGCTTCATCGAGATCCGGTTCTCTGCCGATCGTCCATCGAGTGACCGTTAGGTCAAATCCCAGGCCCCGTTCCGGTGGCAAGCGGGTTCCGTTGAGCGTGGGAACGACTTGGACAGCGCCTGGATCGGGCTGATCCGCGTCCCAACGTTCAGCACGTGGACGGATGGCAGGAATGACGGTCCGCGCCCTCGTCCGGACGCCCACGCTACGACGACAGGACCGCGCCGAGCTGGCTCAAGATGCGGGCGGTCGCTCCCCACACGGACAGGCCGCCCACGTCGTAGGCGCCATATCGGAGCGGCCACTCGCCGATCGTCCGCTCCACGATGATGATCGGGGCACCGGGCAGGAACGTCGCCACGGGCGGCTCGACGATCCGGGCGACCTCGGCGACCGACGCGACCAGGACGGGTCGACGGCCCGCGATCGCGAGGACCGGCGTCACCTCGAACTCGCTGACCGGGATGACGAACGGCTCCAGCAGGCCGATGACCCGAACGTCCGCCGCGACAGCATCCAGTCCGACCTCCTCGGCAGCCTCGCGCAGGGCGGTCGCGGTGATATCGGCATCGTGCGATTCGGCCTTGCCGCCAGGCAGGCTGACCTCTCCGCTGTGGTGCCCGTCACGGGACGCCCGCTCGGTCAGGACGACGCGCGCGGCCCCGAGGTCGTCCGGAAAGAGCAGGACGAGGACGCCGGCCGGGCGCATCGCCCGATCGACCGTCGGCCAGCGCGGATCGGCGGCCTCCGGGTCCATCCCCTGCAGGACCGGGATGAGCTCCCGCGCGCCGGCCGGCAAGGGCTCTGGCAACGCCGTCAGGCGCGCGACGGCGTCGTCGAACTGCACGCGCCTAGTTGACCAGCTCGCCGTCGCCGCGTTGGCGCTTCGTCGGTGGGAGGTCCAGCGGCGACCCCTTGTGTCCGCCTCCGGCCGCGGCCGCCTCGGGCGTGTCGCCGTTGGAGCGTGCACGAGCGTCGCGCGTCGCCCCGCCATCCGTGACCACGGTTGACCGTTCGGTCGAGAACAGGATCGTCCCCGACGTCGGATCGGCGTCACAGGTGATCCGGTCTCCGGCTGAGAAGTCCCCGGCGACGAGCGCCCGCGCCAGCGGGTTCTCCACGAGTCGCTGGATGGTCCGCTTGAGTGGTCGGGCACCATACGCCGGATCCGTCCCTTCGCGCACGATGATCGACTTCGCCGCGGCGGTCACGTCGAGGGTCAGGTCCTGCGTCGCGAGTCGAGCCGCGAGGTCCGCCAAGAGCAGGTCCACGATCTGCCCGAGGTGCTCCGTGGTGAGCGGATGGAACACGATCACCTCGTCGATCCGGTTGAGGAATTCCGGCCGGAACTGGATCCGAAGGGCATCGGTGACGCCCGCCTTCATCGCTTCGTAGGCGTCGTCCCCCTCGTCGCCGCTGGCCGCGGCGATGGCCGAACTGCCGATGTTGCTGGTCATGATCACGACCGCGTTCTTGAAGTCGACGGTCCGGCCCTGGCTGTCGGTCAGGCGGCCGTCGTCGAGGACCTGGAGCAGGACGTTGAACACGTCCGGGTGCGCCTTCTCGATCTCATCGAGCAGGACCACCTGGTACGGCCGCCGGCGGACGGCCTCGGTCAGCTGGCCGCCCTCCTCGTAGCCGACATAGCCGGGCGGCGCCCCGACCAGCCGCGAGACGGCGAACTTCTCCATGTACTCGCTCATGTCGATCCGGGTCATCGCGTCCTCGTCGTCGAACATGAACTCGGCGAGGGCGCGAGCAAGCTCGGTCTTGCCGACGCCGGTCGGGCCCAGGAACAGGAACGAGCCGATCGGGCGGCCCGGATCCTTGAGTCCGGCCCGCGCCCGGCGGACCGCGTCGGACACGGCCTGGATGGCCTCGTCCTGGCCGACCACCCGATCGTGCAGGCGTTCTTCCATGTGGATCAGCTTGGCTGTCTCGCCCTCCATCAGGCGGCTGACCGGGATGCCGGTCCAGGCCGCCACGATGTCGGCGATGTCGTCCGCTCCGACCTCCTCCTTGAGCAGCGCTCCCGAACCCTGCAGGCCGGCGAGCGTCTCCTCCTCGGTCGCGAGGCGGTCGGTCAGCTCCTTGAGGGTCCCGTATTTCAGCTCGGCGGCGGTCGCGAAGTCGGCTTCGCGCTCGGCCTGCTCGATGCGCGTGGCCAGCGACTCGAGCTCTGACTTGGTCGCGCGGATTGCGGCGATGGCCGACTTCTCGCTCTCCCAGCGCTGCTTCATCCCACCGGCGACCTCCTCGAGGTCGGCCAGCTCCTTCTCGAGGATGCCGAGGCGGGCCCTGGAGGCGTCGTCGGTCTCCTTGCGCAGGGCCTCGCGCTCGATCTCCAGCTGGATGCGGCGACGCTCGAGTTCGTCTAACTCGATGGGCATGGAGTCGATCTCCATGCGCAGCCGGGACGCGGATTCGTCGACGAGGTCGATGGCCTTGTCCGGCAGGAACCGGTCCGTGATGTAGCGATCGGACAGGGTGGCGGCCGCGACCAGCCCGGAGTCCGTGATCCGCACGCCGTGATGGACCTCGTAGCGCTCGCGCAGACCGCGCAGGATCGAGATCGTCTCCTCGACGGTCGGCTGGTCCACCAGCACCGGCTGGAAGCGCCGCTCGAGGGCGGCGTCCTTCTCGATGTGCTTGCGGTACTCGTCGAGGGTCGTGGCACCGATCGTGTGCAGTTCGCCGCGGGCGAGCATCGGCTTGAGCAGGTTGGACGCGTCCATGGCGCCTTCGGCCGCGCCCGCCCCGACGACCGTGTGCAGCTCATCGATGAAGAGGACGACCTGGCCTTCGGCGTCCTTGATCTCCTTGAGGACGGCCTTCAGCCGTTCCTCGAACTCGCCGCGGAACTTCGCGCCGGCGATGATGGCCCCGAGATCGAGCGAGACGACGCGCTTGTCCTTGAGCGTCTCGGGCACGTCGCCGCGGACGATCCGCTGGGCGAGGCCCTCGGCGATGGCTGTCTTGCCGACACCGGGTTCACCGATCAGGACCGGGTTGTTCTTGGTTCGGCGCGACAGGACCTGGATGACGCGGCGGATCTCATCGTCGCGCCCGATGACCGGGTCCAGCTTGCCCGCCCGCGCCTCCGCCGTTAGGTCCCGCCCGTACTTCTCGAGGGCGGCGTACGTGCCTTCCGGGTTGGGCGACGTGACGCGCTGGCGACCGCGGACGCTCTGGAGCGCGCCGAGGATGGCTTCCTTGCCGGCGCCATGAAGCTCCAGCAGGGCCTGGGCCTCGCCACCCGATTCGGCCGCCCCGATGAGCAGGTGCTCGGTCGAGACGTAGTCGTCGCCGAGGCGGCGGGCCTCACCCTCGGCCAGCTCGATGACGCGCCTGGCGCGTGCGTCCAGGCTGAGCGAGCCGCCCGCGGTGCGCGCGCGTCGAGCGAGCGCCGCGGCGAGTTCACCGCGGAACGCGGGCAGATCCACGCCAAGGCGCCGGAGCGTCTCGGCCGGGATACCGTCGTCCGGGGCAACGAGCGCTTCCAGGAGGTGTTCGGCGTCCAGGATCGGACTGTCGAGTCGCTGGGCGGTGGCCTGTGCGGCCACGACGGCTTCCTGGGCCTTCTGGGTGAATCGGTCGAGTTGCATATTCAGTGTGTCTCTCAGGTGCGGATCAGCGCGGGGATGGTTGGTCGATGAGCTTGAACAGGGCATCGGCGGCCGTCCTGGCTTCGTCGGACAGGTCGGTCGGGAGGATGACCTTCGCCCTGGCATACAGGTCGCCGAAGCCGGTCGCCTTGAATCGAGGCATGCCCCGGCCGGTCAGGCGGAACGTGCGACCGTTCTGCGTGCCAGCCGGGATCCTGAGGGCCACCCGGCCCTTGAGCGTGTCGACGTGGACCTCGGTGCCCAGCAGGGCTTCCTCGAGGGTCAGCGGCAATTCGCGATCCAGATCCGCGCCGCGCCGGACATAGCGGGCATCCGGCAGGCACTTCACGACGACGAACAGGTCGCCGCCACCGGGTCCGCGGCCAGTCAGGCGGATGCGGGTGCCGGTATCGGCGCCGGCCGGGATGGTGATCTCGAGACGCTTGCCGTCCACCTCGACCAGGCGCGTCGTGCCGTGGTACGCCTCGTCCAGGGTGATCTCAGCGGTCGCCTCGTGCACCGGTTTCGGTCGCGCCTCGAAGGTGGCCCTGCCGGTGGGTCGGCTGTCTCGGCGGGTCCCGCGGCCCGCCCCGGCTGACGCCGTTGTGGGGCCGTCCGCCCCGAAGAACATCTGGAAGAAGTCCGAGAAGCCGTCGCCGGCGCCCCCGCTCGTGCGGAACTCGTAGCGGACGTTGCCGCCACCGGCGGACTGGGTGTAGCCGGCGAACCGCCCACCAGGTCCGAACGGGTCCCCGGCCGGATCGGTGCCCCGTCGCGCGGCCCCGTCCCCGTCATACGCCGCCCAATCCTTCCCGAGCGCGTCGTACTTCGTTCGCTTGTCGGGGTCGGACAGGACCTCGTTGGCCTCGTTGATCTCCTTGAATCGCTGCTCGGACACGGCGTCGCCAGGCTTGGCATCGGGGTGATGCTGCCGGGCGAGCCTGCGGAAGGCCTTCTTGATGTCGCCCTGCGACGCGGCCTTCGGGACGCCGAGGACCGAGTAATAGTCCCTGTACTGGAGGTCAGGCGCTCCGGGCCGTCCGCCCGCCACCCGGGGTCTCCCCCCTAGGGGGCCCGGACGATCACCGGCGGCTGGTCGGCCGGCGGGTAGTCCGGGAGCGGGACGCGCGCCGGCGCCGGCTTGGTGTCGGCCGTGGCGTCCTTGACGATCCTGGTCGTGTCGGTGGTCGCGACCGGGAGCCCCTTCGGCTTGCGCCGGAGGGCGGCCTCCAGGACCTGGTCCATGTTGTCCACCAGGACGAGCTTGATCGTCTTGCGGATCTCGTCGGGGATGTCCCGGAGGTCCTTCTCGTTCTTGCGCGGCAGGATGACGATCTTGGCGCCCGCAAGGTGCGCCGCCAGGATCTTGCTCTTGAGGCCGCCGATCGGCAGGACCCGACCACGCAGCGTGATCTCACCGGTCATGGCTACGTCCTTGCGGACGGGGATCCCGGTCAGGGCGCTGACGATCGCGGTGGCCATCGTGATCCCGGCAGACGGACCGTCCTTGGGGATCCCGCCGGCGGGCACGTGGATGTGGAGCGTGTTCTTCTCGAAGACCTCGCGGTGGATACCCAGCTCGGCGGCATGGGCACGGGTCCACGACAGACCGGCTCGCGCGGACTCGCGCATGACCTCGCCCAGCTGGCCGGTCAGGATGAAGTCCTCACGGCCTTCCATGCGTGTGACCTCGATGGCGACGACATCGCCGCCGACCTCGGTCACGACGAGGCCGATCGCGGAGCCCGTCTGGTCCTCGGCCTCCAGCTCGCCGTACTCGAACCGTGTCGGGCCGAGCAGGTCATGCAGCTTCTTGACGTCGATGACGGTCTTGCGCTTGCGGCCTTCGGCGACCTGGCGGGCGACCTTGCGCATGACGTTGGCGAGCTCACGCTCCAGGTTGCGCACGCCGGCCTCGTGGGTGTAGGAGCGGACCAGTTCGGTCATCGCCTCATCGGTGATGGCGATGTGCTTGTCCTTGAGCCCGTGGTTCTTCATCTGCTTCGGCACGAGGAAGCGCTTGCCGATCTCGATCTTCTCGGTCTCCGTGTACCCGGGCAGCTGGACGACTTCCATCCGGTCGCGCAGGGCGGCCGGGATCGGGTCGAGCAGGTTGGCGGTCGCGACGAACAGGACCTTGCTGAGGTCGAACGGGACTTCGAGATAGTTGTCCTGGAACGTGCTGTTCTGCTCGGGGTCCAGGACCTCGAGCAGGGCGGAGCTTGGGTCGCCCCGGAAGTCCATCCCGATCTTGTCGACTTCGTCGAGCATGAACACCGGGTTGTTCGACCCGGCCGTCTTGATGCTCTGGACGATGCGTCCGGGAAGGGCGCCGATGTACGTGCGTCGGTGACCGCGGATCTCGGCCTCGTCGTGGATGCCGCCAAGGCTCATGCGAACGAACTTGCGGCCCATCGCGCGGGCGATGCTCTTGCCGAGCGAGGTCTTGCCGACGCCGGGAGGCCCGACGAACGCGAGGATCGGGCTGCGGATCTCGTCCGCGAGGGTGCGCACCGCCAGGTACTCGAGGATGCGCTCCTTGACCTTCTCGAGCCCGTAGTGGTCCTCGTCGAGGATGCGGGCCGCCTCCTTGATGTCGAGCTGGTCATCGGTCGAGACGTCCCAGGGCAGGCCAACCAGCCAGTCCACATACGTCCGGATCACGCCCACCTCGGGCGAGGCCGACGGGATCCGGCTCATCCGGTCGATCTCCTTGATCGCCCGGGCCTTGATCTCGTCCGGCATGCCGGCCGATTCGACCTTCTCGCGCAGCTCGTTGATCTCGGCCTGCTGCGGGTCGTCCTCGCCCAGCTCGCGCTGGATGGCCTTCAGCTGCTCGCGCAGGATGTACTCGCGCTGGGTCTTGTCCATCTCCGACTTGACTTCGGACTGGATGCGGCCCTTCAGCTCGAGGATCTCGATCTGATTGGCGAGGAACGTGCTGACGAGCTTCAGACGCTCGACGACTTCGATCGTCTCGAGCAGTTCCTGGCGCTGCTCGGTGGACATGTCGGGGCTGTACGCGACCATGTCGGCGAGGAGGCCCGGTTCGCTGATGTTTCGGGCGGCGACAGCGGCCTCGGGCGGCACGGGCGCGCCGTTGGCGACGTATTGCTCGATCTGCGCCTGGACCGTGCGCATCATGGCCTGGATCTCGACGCCGTCCGGCGCCTCATCCGGGAGTTCCTCGATGGTGGCCTTGAGGTACGGGTCGGTCGACGTGAAGCCGTGGACACGCAGGCGGCCCTGGCCCTGGACGATGGCACGCACCGTGCCGTCCTGGAGCTGGACGACCTGGGCGATCTTGGCGAGTGTCCCGATCGCGTACAACTCGGAGGCGTCGTTGATGTCCTCCTGATCGGCCTGGCGCTGCGTGACGAGCGCGATCGGCCCGCCGTCGGCGACCGCGGCGTTGAGCGCATTGACGCTCTTGTCGCGACCCACCTGGAGCGGGACGATCATCTCCGGAAAGATGACGGTCTCTCGCAAGGCCACGAGCGGAAGCTCACGGGGCCCGGTGATCGGGTCTGGTTGATCGAGCGTCTCGGGCTGCGCTTCGACCGGGGTCGACGGTCGCTTGGCCATCAGGGTACTCCTACGGTGCTGGATGCCGGCGTTCGCTCGGCGCTGGGACTGGTCGTGGGATCGGCGCTGACGTCGGCGTCGGTCGGAGTGGTCGCTGGATCGGTGTCGGCGTCCTCGACGGTCTTGCTCTCGGGACGCGCCGTACGGGCGGTGGATTCAGCGTCCCCGGTCCCTTCGGCGTAGAGCGCCTCGAGGATCCGGGCGCCGAGGCGCTCCTCCAGTTCGAACAGGATCCGGATCCCCGCGAGGTTCACGCCGCGCTCGCGGGTGAGGTGGCGGATCCAGGTGATCCGACGGATGTCGTTCTCGCTGTACAGCCGGATGTTGGTCGGGGTCCGGGCGGGGCAGAGCAGGCCCTCGTCCTCGTAGATCCGAAGGGTCCGGGGGTGGGCGCTCACGAGCGTCGCCGCCACGCTGATCACGTAGACGGGGCGTTCAGGGTCTCGCTCCGGACGTCCGTACATGTGCCGGATACTAGAACCCTGACAATGACGTTGTCAAGAGTGTTGCCAGAATGCAGCATCGAGATGTGGCGGGCCGTCGTCCCCCTGGCCGCGGTCAGATTCCCACCCCACGGTCGTTAGGCGCGATTCATCGACGTTGATGGTGCCTGCGGGACAGGTCGTAGGCGCCGCCCGAGCTCACGACGGGTGGCCACGCGGTCTGGGCGCCTGCCCGGTATCGGCGTCACCCGCCTAACGCTCACCCGGCGGGAATCTGGCACTCCCCGGCCGAGCAGGCCTGGCTCCCTCCCCGATCTGGCACGTCCCCGGCCGAGCGGCCTGGCCGACCTCCCGTCGCGCCCCGGGAGCGCGCGTTCAGGCCCCGGCGGTCTCGGTGATCTCGGGGTCGCCGATGAGTTGGTCGTGGAGCACGTCCGTGCACTCCTGCTTGCCGATGGCGATGATCTTGTCGCCTTCCAGCATCACGGTGTCCGGGCGCAGTGG
>JBKJXL010000144.1:0-3286 GCA_046716225.1 Candidatus Limnocylindrales bacterium
GCTGGATGCTGGTGATGAACTCGTTGGTGAACTTCTCCGAGGTGGCGTAGACGACACGCTTGCGCGGGAACTTGGCGGCGACCTGGTTGCCGATGGCATGCATCAGGTGGGTCTTTCCGAGTCCGACGCCGCCATACAGGAACAGCGGGTTGTAGGCGTGGCCCGGACGCTCCGCGACAGACAGGCTCGCGGCGTGGGCAAGGCGGTTGGCGGAACCCACGATGAAGTTGTTGAAGGTGTAGCGCGGGTTGATGTTCGAGGTGCCGCCTTCTCCACCGACACGGGTCGGTTCGAGGCGCACGTGGGCGGTCGTGCCGTTGCGCGACGCCGGCTCCGGTTCGGCTGGGTCATCGTCGACGTGGTCGCCCTGGCCGACCTCGGTCGCAGAGGCACCGACGACGAACTCCACCTGGACGCTATACCCGACGATCCGGGCCAGGGTCTGGCTGATCAGGGAGCGGTAGCGGGACTCCAGCCAGTCCTTCGCGAAGCCATTCGGGACGGCGATCTTGAACCGCTGATCGTCCACGTCGATGAGCTGGGTGTCGCGCACCCAGGTCTCGTAGTTGGCCGGTGACAGGGAGACCTGCAGTTCACCGAGGGCGGCTCGCCAGACCTGCTTCGCGTCCATACGTTCGATGAGATCCTGCGGTATGGGGATGACCGTGGATGATGGCGTCGCCCAGTCCGCCTGGACGACCGGAGTGGGGGCCGCGAGCGTTCCGAAGAGGTCCGCCGCACCGGGCGTTCGCGCGTTTCTCGAGGTGATTTCAGGGGCTCCTCGAGGGCTCCGCCAGCGTTCCCGGCGCCGAAGGTCCGGAGAGGATAGCACCGGCTCGCTCGGCGCTGCAAGGCGATTCTGCGATACCCCTGGGGAGTATCAGTACTTGGCGCCCCACCGCGATGGATCTCGCGCCGTGGATGCGCCGCCGCCGCTGAAGCGTCACGAGTCCGGCGCCTGCCTTCAAGAATCGCTACGCCTGATTCCGTCTATCGCAAGGGGCTTGCACGGGATGCAAGCAACGTCGCCGACGGGCCGCCGCGGGTGCCTCGCCGGTCGCCACCTTGCGTCCGATGCAAGGGATCGCACCTGGAGGTCGTCGCACGCCGCTCCCTGGCGATCGATCCTTCTAGAACGGGCGAACCGGGCGTCTCCAGCGACGTTGCTTGCGCTGGACGCAAGGGCACATCAGGTTCTTGCGTGGAGCGCAAGGATCCGACACCCGGCCGGCGCGCGGCGAACGAGTTCAAAGGTTTGACACCTCTTCGAGGGCGGCCGTATCATCCGCCGGACGAAGACGCGCCTCGCGCTATCTGGCGCCCGGCGCGTTCGCGTGCCTCTAGGGGTCGAGACAAGATCGCCCCGAGGCCGGCAAGAGAGGATCCCGGACTGTCCCGATGAAGCAGACCTACCAGCCCAAGAAGCGACATCGCGCCAAGGAACATGGCTTCCGAGCCCGGATGCGGACTCCCGGTGGTCGGCGCGTGATCGCGACACGACGGGCTCGCGGTCGAAAGCGGCTGACGGCCTGACGACCGAGCGCGGCACACACGCGCCGCGGCTCACGATGCTCTCCCACCCGCAGGACTTCGCGGTGATCCAGGGAGCCGGTACCTCACGGTCCCACCCCTTCTTCTCTGCTCGGTTCCTCCGGACCGACCTCGAGACGACCCGATTCGGTCTTTCGACCGGGCGCAAGCTTGGTGGAGCCGTGGTCCGGAATCGGGTCCGACGAAGACTCCGCGAGGCGCTCAGGGTGATGGCGCCATCGTTCCAGCCCGGCTGGGACGTCCTCATCATCGCCCGGCCTGCGATCGTCGAGGCCGACCATGACGCGCTGGTCGGGGCGTTGCGCAAGCTCCTCACGAGGGGCGGCGTGCTCGGAGGACCCACGGGGTGAAGTGGCTCGGGATCGGGTTGATCAGGCTGTATCGGACCGTGTTCGCCTGGATGCCCTCCAGTTGCCGCTACGACCCCAGTTGTTCGCGCTACACGGAGCAGGCCATCCAGAAGTACGGACTCATCAAGGGCAGCTGGCTCGGCGCCAAGCGGATCGCGCGCTGCCAGCCTTGGGGCGGGAGCGGCTATGACCCCGTCCGCTAGCGAGTCATGCCGCCCGTGCTGACCGGTTGGCGTCCCGTGCTGCGCCGAGCGGCCCCCTTCCTGATGCTGGCGCTCGTCGCCCTGTTCGTGGCGGCGTGTGCCGGCACGGGTTCGCCGGCACCCAGCGGCTCGGGCTCGGCCGCCACCGCCGCGCCGATCCCACCGCTCCAGCCGGCCCAGCCGGGCGCCGATCCGGTCAGCTTCCTGGCCTGGCTATTCACGCCGATCTTCCAGGTGATGTTCATCATCCTGGCTGCCGTCTACCAGTTCCTCGAGAACCTCGGTGTGCCGGCCGCGGTCGGCTGGGCGATCATCGTCCTCACCCTCATCGTGCGAGCCGTGGTCATCCCGCTGTACCGTCGCCAGCTCGTCTCGATGAAACGGACGCAGATGCTCCAGCCGGAGCTGCGCGAGATCCAGCGCCGCTACAAGGGCGACTCGATGAAGGTCCGCCTGGCCCAGCAGGAGCTGATGAAGGAGCGCGGCGTCAGCCCGCTGGCCGGCTGCTTTCCGATCCTCCTCCAGATGCCGCTGCTGCTGATCATGTACTCGGTCATCAGCACCGGTCTCACCAATCCGGACCCGACGGCCATGCTGACCGTTGCCGGCGTCCAGATCGTCGACCTGCAGTGCACGAACCTCGACCCGAATGGCGTCCAGAACATGTACGCGCCGTGCATGGACACGATCATCCCGTGGTTCGGTGGGATCGATGTCGGCCTGCCCTCCACATTCTTCAGCGTCACGATCGCCGGCTTCGTGCTCGGTCTGTCGATCCTGGCCATCGCCTCGGCCGCGCTGCAGCTCGTCCAGTCCCGGATGATGCTGCCGGTCGCGGATCCGGCCAACGACGATCCCAACACCCGGATCCAGCGCCAGACGATGCTCTTCCTGCCGCTCATCTCGGTCGCTTACGGCGGCTTCCTGCCGGCGGGTCTGTTCATCTACTGGATCACGGCCACGATCTTCTCGATCGTGCAGCAATACCTCATCGTCGGATGGGGCGCGATGTTCCCGCTCTTCGGGTGGACACCGCGCTTCGCCGCCGAACACACCCCGCGATTCCCGGTGGAGATGCCACCGGTTCCAGAAGCGAGCAAGCGTGCGGCCATCCTGACCGACGCGGACAAGAAGACCACGGCCGAAAAGACGATCCGCCCCCGCGAGCGGGGCCGTCTGGGC
>JBKJXL010000145.1:0-3202 GCA_046716225.1 Candidatus Limnocylindrales bacterium
ACCTGACCGCCGACAAGTCCGTGTACGACGAGATCTCCGGCGGCGACGAGTTCATCAAGGTGGGCCCGCGCGAGCTCCCCGCCCGAGCCTATGTCTCGAGCTTCAACTTCAAGGGCCCGGACCAGCAGAAGCTCGTCGGGAAGCTGTCGGGCGGCGAGCGGAACCGCGTCCACCTCGCGAAGCTGCTCCGCTCCGGCGGCAACGTCCTGCTCCTCGACGAACCCACGAACGACCTGGACGTGGACACGTTGCGGGCGCTCGAGGCGGGCCTGGAGTCGTTCCCCGGTTGCGCCGTCGTCATCAGCCACGATCGGTGGTTCCTGGACCGGATCGCGACGCACGTGCTCGCGTTCGAGGGCGACAGCGTCGTCCGCTGGTTCGAGGGCAACTTCACCGAGTACGAGGAGTTCCGTCACCGAGAGCTGGGCACGGCGGCCGACCAGCCCCACCGGATCCGCTACAAGAAGCTCGCGAGCTAGCTGGATGGACGGTTTGGAGTGATCTCGGTCCGATTGACTCATCGTCATGAGTCATGCAGACTCATCGCATGACCACTCGGCTGCAGGTCCTGCTCGACGACGACGAACTCAAGCTCATCCAGCGTCTGGCCCGACGGGATCGGCTGACGACCGCGGAGTGGGTCCGGCGGCGATTGCGCGAAGGCGTCGCAGCGGGTTCGCGGCCAGACACCGCGTCACGGCTGGAGGCGATCCATGCGGCCTACCGCCACGAGTCAGCAGCGCCGTCTCCGCCGATCGATCAGATGCTGGAGGAGATCGAGCGCGGGTACCTCGCAGACTGATGATCTTCGTCGACTCGAACATCCCCATGTACCTGATCGGATCGGCGCATCCGAACAAGGAGATCGCCCGGCGACTCCTTGAGGAGGCCATCACGACTGGAGAGACGTTCTGCTCGGACGCCGAAGTGCTGCAGGAGATCCTCCACCGGTCTGTCGCGATTCGTCGCCACGACGACATCGACCCCGCCTTCGGTGCCTTGCTCGGCATCGTGGACGTCGTGTTCCCGATCGAGCGGACTGACGTGGAGCGGGCCCGCCGAGTCGTCCGGTCCACACCGAATCTGTCCGCTCGCGATGCGATCCACGTCGCGGTGATGCTCGGGCGCGACATCGACCGGATCTTGAGCTTCGATGCCGGGTTCGACGGGATTCCTGGGATCGTCCGGGTCGCCTGACCCTTGGGCAACAGGCCCGAAGTTCGATAGAAGACTGCAAGCGAACCGTGCGCGCCCGCGGGGTCGAGTCGGATCCCGACCCATCAGGATGGTCGCATGGCGAAGTACGACCTCAACACGGCCGCCGCCGAGCACGCCCGCGACCTGATCCAGGCCCGCCGGTACGTCCTCAATAGCGACTGGGGCGACGTCCAGCCGGGTGCGCCGGGCCAGAACGGGTTCCTCAAGGAGCACTCGTGGGACGAGTACGGTGCGTGGCACCTGGGCCTGACCGTCGGCGCGAACGACGAGACCAAGGCGCGCTACGGGTTCGGGTACGGGGACTTCAAGCGCGTCCATCGGACGGCGCTCATCGCCTGCGTGTATCGAGCGTCCGAGTGGCGCCACAAGGACGTCGAACTTGCTGCCTACGACCTGCTCCAGCTTCTCGATGAGACGGCGGGGATTACGGAGCGATCGCGCCGCCGCTGACCAGCGTACCGGCACCTAGCCCGGCAGGCGCTCCCCCGCCTCGACGCGGATCGGCAGGCGGTTCTCGGCCGGCGTCAGCGGGCACGAGAAGATCGCGTCGTAGACACACGACGGGTGGTAGGCGAGGTTGAAGTCGAGGACGTACGTCCCGTCGTTCTCGGGCTCCAGGTCAAGATAGCGTCCGGCGCCGTACGTCTCGGTGCCGCTCGTCGCGTCGAGGAACGGGACGAACAAGGACGTCGGGTCGCCGTCATTCATCACGTAGGCCGTAAGGTGGTGCGGCTCTCCGCCGAGCTCGAAGGCGAAGATGCCCGCTCGATGTGCCGGCCGCAGCTTGCCGTCCGACGTCGGGATCTGGAAGTGCGACGGCTCGTCGCCGGTGTACGGCTCGAGCGAGAGGTCCTCGAAGTAGTAGCCCGGATCAACCGCGTAGTACGGCAATCCGGTGAACCCCTCGCGCTCGGCGACTGGAATCGGGCTCCCAGCCGCGGCCTTGAAATACCCGTCCTTGTCCTGGCGGAACTGCGCGACCGCGTCCTCGTAGGGGAGGGTGTGCTCGTGGTGGTCGTGGTCATCGTGACCGTGGTCGTGGGCCATCGCGGACTCCTTGTGACCGTCGCCTGAGATCCGGCGTGGCCAGCTTCTCATGGTTCAGGCGAGCGTAAACGTCTCATGTTGGTGAGTGTCATGCGTCGGCGATGCCCAGGCGTCAGCGGTGTTTGGACGCACCTAGTACTTTCTGGTTGGTATTGAAGGAATCCTGCTCCCAAGTCATACAGGGGTATATGAGTCGCCTCGGTCCGTTTACACGTTTCGCGGTCGCGATGGTCGTCGGGGCCCAGCTATCGAGCGGCGCTCTCGCGGGGAGCGTTCGCGCCGTCACGGCGCCCGACCCGTCCGACGTCGTGCTCGTCCTGGACTATTCGGCCTCGATCCTCCGGGACAAGACAAACCGGGGTCGCTTCGCTGGCGCGCTCGAGCGGATGGCGGATCGCGTCGACGCGACGTCGGCGGACCTCGTCGCGGGTGACGCAACCGTCACGATGGTCCAATTCGCCGCGAGAGCCGCCGACTACCGGGGCTGCGCCGACATCAAACTCCTCGGCGACGCGGAGGCCGTCGCGCGCTTCGCCGATTGCCTGAGATCAGCCGCGAGCGCATATCGGAAGGGTCTCGACCCCGCCCTGACGAAGAGGATCGGCGTCGACACGAACTACGTCGCGGCGATGGAGCAGGCCGCGAAACACCTGCCGGCGGATTCGCTCCGGCCGGCGCTGATCCTGTTCTCCGATGGACGGCACGACGTCGAGGGCGTGCCCAGAAGCGAGGTGCAGCCCGTCCATAAGCGACTCTTCGGCAGCCGCTCACCTCTCGCGTTGCTCCCCGTCGGCATGGGCCTCGACCCGGAGCAGCGGGATGCCCTCGAGGCCGGCCTGCAGCGATTGCAGGTCATCCGCGCCATGCCCGCCTGCGTCAGCGGCACCGTGTTCGACTGGCCACAGGTCGTGTTCGAATCCGCCGACGAGGCCGGGAA
>JBKJXL010000146.1:0-12890 GCA_046716225.1 Candidatus Limnocylindrales bacterium
GGTCTGGGCGATTAAGCGCTAGTACGCGTCAAACGTAGGCCGCATCCGCGTAGTCCCATGCGCGTATCGCCGTAGGTTCGATTCGCACGATCACCCCACCGTCAAGGAGGTAATCGGACGTCTTAGCCCCAGGGTCGTGAGCCTCAACATAGCGGCGCACGATCTCGCCACCTAGCTCCGGGTAGTGGTCCGTTGACATGCGACCCTCCCCCCTGGCCTCGATTGCTCGATATGGATGCTCATTTTCGGCGACGATAATGCTGCAGCGCGGATCGCGCCTGAACATCGCGATCTTCCGATCGCGACCGGGAATCTGGATGTAGAACGAACCGTGCTTGAACAGATGCCAGACAGGCGTGAGGAGGATCGATCCGTCTTGGCGATGCAAGCCCAGGATTGCGTTCAATGGGCGTTCCAAGAGATCACCGAGTTCGTTCGGCTCCAGATTCCGGCGCACCGCGGGAGTATACGCAGAGGGGTTGCGTAGCACAGCTTCCCGACAATCGTGACGCACGATCACTAAGGATGCGGTCCCGTCGCCCGCTGACCGGCTCCCGGCCCTGGACGCTCCCGGACCGACGGCTACCGACGGATCGTGGAACGGCTGCGGCCGCGCTAGCGACTGCGCCACCCACCGCCGCTGGACGACCGCTGCGCCGCCTGTCAGGGGGAGCTCGTCAAGGGCCGGGCCGGTCTAATCAGTGTCTAGGAGTCCCGCGCACACACAACGAAGACGCATCTGCAACGCTCTCGACTGATCCGAACCGCGATCCCGAGCGTACCCGTGGCACGGCCTTCAACCCCGAACGGCCCTCCATCGAGGCAGATGTCCATGAAAGTCCCCAAGAGAATCTTCGTCGGACTGGCGCTCACCATGTCGCTGGCGATTTTCCCAGGCACCGCCTCGGCGGCGCATTGCGTCGCCCCGGCCGGCGAGCCGTCGTCGCCCGGCTTCTCGTACTTCGGTCGTGACCACGTGCAGGAGAGCACCCACGCTGAGGGCGGCAACCCCGGGCCGCACGCCGGTACATCAGGCGCCTCCATCTGCCGGGACACCACCGGCAGCCCCTCCGACCGAGCGCCCGGCCGCTAGGTCCACCCTTCCGGCCCTCTGGGCCAACGATTGTGCCCCGACTTGCGCTTGGCGAGGCGGGGCATTTTCGTTCGCAGTGAGCCAGATCTGGACGGCGCCTTGTCGGTCGACCTGGATGTCGCACGCATCGTCCTGAGATACCGCAGATACCGCGAGGCCGTGGCTGAGTCACGGCTCAGGCGTATGTGGATCTTCACCACGCAGGCGTCGCGGACCCCTAGCTCAGTGCTGCTCGGCCGCTAGCCGCCGCGGACACCGATCCAACGGATGAGCGGCGAGTAGGCGAGCGTCTCTAGCATCCGAAGGCCCGGCTCCTGGTCGACCCGCGATCCCGCGCCCCTGCGGCCAGCGGCGCGTCGATCCGTCCGGGGGCGTCGCTATGCTGTCCGGATGGGAGATTCGGTCGCACCCACGAAAGAGCGATACACGGCGTTTGTCGCCCGCCACGAGGTGGCATGGGAGCTGACATTCGCCGCGTTGGCGGTCGTCTTTGTAGCGCTCGCTTTCGCCCCATTCGAGCCAGGATCGGGCACCGAGACCACGATCTTAGCGATTGAGTGGCTGATCACGGGCATCTTCATCGCCGAGTTCTCGTCGCGCTTGTGGGCGGCGACGTCGAGGCGAGACTACCTGCGCGGCCCCTGGATCGACCTCGTGAGCTGCATCCCGCCCGTCCCGTGGGTTCGGTTCTTCAGTCTACTTCGCCTCCTGCGGCTAGTCCGAGCCTTCGCCGGGGTCGGCCGAGCGCTCGGGACCCTCGACCGGCTCGCGAGACACCGGGGGTTAATCTGGCTGCTGGTGGCGTGGTTCGGCGTGATGCTTCTGTCGGCAGTCGGTCTCTATCTGTCTGAGGAGGGCGTCAACGAGGCAATCGATGGCCCGTTGGATGCCCTGTGGTGGGGCCTCACGACGATGACCACGGTGGGCTACGGCGACGTAATCCCGACGACGGCCGAAGGCCGCATCTCAGCCGCCGTTTTGATGATCCTCGGCATCGGCCTCTACTCGGCCATAACCGCGATGCTCACCAGCTTCCTGATCGCGGGTGATCACGATACGGACATGGCAGACCAACTCGAGCGCCTGTCCGTGCTGCACGCTGAGGGGCGCTTAACTGATGAGGAGTACGCCGCGGCCAAGTCGACGCTGCTCGGTCTCCCTTAGATGCCGCTCGGCGCTTTCCGGCGACTTGACTCAGAGGAGTTTCTGCGTCGCCGCGTTGGTCGCGGCGGCGATCATGGGGCCGCTAGAAACCCGGAACATCGATGGGTTTTGGCGATTGCTGGAGTGGATCTGGATGCCATCGGTGTAGACGTTCATGTCCACTAGCTTCGAGTAGGGCATCTCGACTGTCTTGCGCTCGCCAGTGAACACCGCTCTCAGTGACGTGATGCACAGGGCGCCGGTGTCGATGGCCTCGAGGGATCGGCCCACTTCAACCATCTTCCCGCGGGAGTTGCCAACCCGGTACGACACTCCCTTCATGATGCGGAACGACACGCCACGCGACCCGGATTGAAACTCCCGCTGGATGACTTCCTTTACCAGCGTCGCAGGTTCCTCGAGATGGAGAACCTCGCCACCTCGAGCGTCGCGGCGATCGCCGCCCGCGCACCCGCCAGCGCGTCGGGTGCCAACCGCCGCGATAGGGCACTCGACCTACTTCCCAGCCGACGCGATCCGCGGGTAGGTCTCGCTCCGCCACCTGTCCCCCTGGTGGCGGACCACCCCGACGGGCCGGATGGATGAGCCGCCTGCCCGTCACGTCGCCCGGAGATGCACCCAGAACGCTCTCCGGGCGTCGTCTCCGTTTCGTCCGGCTCCCCCTGGCGCGTTGGGCTCGGTAGTCCGATGTCGTCGGACTGCAACATGGCGTTCCGGTTCCGTTAGCACAACGCTGTACATCCGAAGACCACAGTTCGAAGTGCCCCCAGACACCGGCCCGCGTGGGCCACCCCTCAAGGAGGTTCGCTATGGCGAACGACCGAGGTAATCAGGGCACCGGAAACCAGAGCCAGGGTAGTTCCGGCCAGGATTCGCAGAAGAGTGGTCAGGGCATCGGTAACCCGATCCAGGGTCAGGGCAACCAGGGCCAGGGCAACCAGGGCCAGGGCGGTCCGAACAATCAGGGCAGGACCCAGGGCCAGGGGACGCCGAATAGCGGGTCCGCTCCCATGGACGATACCCAGGCCGGGACGAACCGGTCTGGCATGGGCCAGTCCCAGTCGGGCGACCAGTCCGACGTGGCTCAGAAGCGATCGGGGAGTCAGTCTGGCTTGACGGGCCAGTCTGAACCGAGCCAGTCCGGACAGCAGAGTAGCGGTTCGGACCGCTAACCGAGACTCAGTCGATGGAGCGTCCTCCGTCCGCGGACGCTCCATCGACACCACATCAGCCACGCACGACCAGATAGATCGCTTATGCCTTGGCGACATCCTCGATCTTTGCCGGTACGCCGTGCGGCTTTCAGCCTCGAGGACATCGACAGTGGCGGGCTCAGCGGGATCAAGTAAGCGCCGAGTAAGCAACCGTCCCTAGCATCCACAACCCGGCTCCGGGTCGCGGTCCGAGCACGCTTCGGCGTCCAGCTTCGGCAATCCGTCCGGGGGCTTGCATACGGTTCTGAATACGGTTGACGTATACCGGGATAGACACAATGGACGTATTTCACGCTCAGTAGACTCGGGCCATCCTCGTGCGAGCGCGAAGCGGCCTAACACGATCTTTGGCGACAAGCCGGCAGAGTAGGCGGTGACGATCCCGACGGCCAGGCGTGTTGGAACCGCAGTTTCGCCATTGAAACGCCACCGGACTGCACGTATCCTCACCGTTCAGAGGCGACGGTCGGAACCCAGGACCGGCCGCACCGCGCTCTCGGGGGTCTCGGATGACGGACCAGGTCCATCGCAGGCGTCGCGAAGCAGACCGCGCAGCCGAACGAGCCGCGCGGGCGGCCGACCGGGGGGACCACGCCGGCTATCTCATGGCGATGGGGCAGGTGGACGCGGCCCGTCAGCGTCGCGACGAGTGGGCGAAGCGCCGGGCGGCCGGGACCACCTGACCACCTGACCGCCAGCAGCCAGACGGCTGGCAGCGGGCTCCCGTGTAGGCTCCCATCCGCGTCCAGGATGCCTCCGGGGCGTGGACTCGTAACGCCAGGAGGATCCGCGCGTCCAGGTACGTGGCCGATCTCCCGGCTCGCGTTGATCGGGAGCGGCCATCGGATCGGCGCCTCCGGGCGCCAGGAGGGCCGGTCACCATGACCCAGGAACAGCGACGATCCAGGCGGAACCTGCTCCGTGCCGCGGTCGGTGGGGTCGCGGCGGCGGCCGCGGCCGGACTGGCCAGACCGCTGGGCGTCGCAGCGGCCGCCGGCGACCCGATCATCGCCGGGACAGCGAACACCGCCGCATCCGCCACCACGCTGACCGCCACGCCCACGGAACCGACCGACAGCGTCGCGGCACTCGACGCGATCGGCTCGTATCAAGGGCCAGGCGTCACCGGGGCGAGCCTACGAGGGTCCGGGGTCCTCGGGGTGAGCGGTTCCACCCATGCAGCCCCCTATTGGGGGAATGATGTCGGGGTGTCGGGTCGCGCAGACCACCCCGCGGCGTTGGCAGGGGTTTCCGGCTCCAGCGACACGGGGTTCGGCGTTATCGGGACAGCCTACGGCGCGGGGATCCTTGGTGCCGGGGGCGTCGTTGGAGTCCTGGCCAACGGGTTCGACCTCACGTCGACCTCGCTGTATGCCGTGAGCAGCGGCTACCCGCTGCCGGCTCCGGCACCGAATACGGCCGCTCACGTCCGCCGGTCGGTGTCCGCCCCGGGTCACGCGCTGTTCGTCGACGGACGGATGCGACTGCGGTGGAGCGGCCGTGTCGCGGTCGCGGCGGGGATCTCGTCGAAGAGGATCTCGGTCAGCGGCATGGCCAGCGGCACGATGATCTTCGCGATGTTCCAAACGAATGAATCGGGCGTTCGGATCCGCGCCTCCGTTCCGACGACAGGGGCGGTCACCTTCTACTTCTCGAAAACGATGCCGACGAGTTCGGTCCTGGCCTGGATGGCCGTCGGATGAAGCCCACGTGGCGTCGGATCGGGCAGGTCCTCGCGCGGGTACATCCGGGTGAGGTGGACCGACCGCGCGTCGAGTGGGTCGACCTGGAACGACGGATCGCTTCGGTGATCGAGAGTCGGACGCAAGGAGCGCCTGCGTCCCGCCGACGTTGGTCTGGCCTGCCTGATCTGCGCCGGTGCCGCGCGAGGGATGTTCGAGCGGATCCGGAGGACGTGGCCGGCTGACGATCCTGGTCGCGGCCATCCTCGCGCGATCCACAGGCGCGCGTCCACTCGTGGCCGAAGGACAGCGGGGTCGCCGGATGACCGCCAGCACGGTATGATCGGCCGCCGATCAGGCCGCGCCGTGCCCGGCAGCAGATGAGGTTCCAGCCTTGACGCAGGGTTCCACGTATCGCCTACCGCGGACGGTCACGCCGTCGTCCTACGACATCGAGCTTCGCGTAGACCCGGCCGCAATGTCGTGTCCTGGTGCGGTTCGTATCGCCTTGACCGTGCATGAGCCGGTCTCCGAGATCGTGCTCAACGGTCGCGACCTGACAGTCACAGGCATGCCGGTTCTCACGACCGTCGCCGACGGCAACGCCGTGACGGCGTCCGCCGTGCTCCCGGACGCGGCTGCGCAGCGGCTCACGCTGACATTCGACGCACCCATCCCGGCCGGTGACTATGTGATCGCCATCGACTTCGACGCCCCGATCAACGACCACATGCACGGGCTGTACCGCTCCCGGTTTCGGACGTCGGACGACGAGGAACACGTCGTCATCGCGACCCACTTCGAGGCGACGGATGCGCGTCGGGCCTTCCCCTGCTGGGACGAACCGGACCTGAAGGCGACCTTTTCGCTGACACTGATCGTGCCGGACCGCGATCTCGCCCTGACCAACACACCTGAGATCTCGCGCGAACCGGCGGGGTCCGGATCCAGCCGCCTCCGGTTCGACGCATCCATGCGGATGTCCACGTACCTGGTGGCGATCGTCGTTGGTCGCCTCGGCATGACAGAGCCGCGATTCGCCGGAGCCGTCCCGATCCGCAGCGTGTCCCGGCCGGACCGACTTGCGCTCACGGACTACGCGACCCAGGTCGGCGTGTTCACGATCGACTGGTTCGCCGACTACTACGACCGCCCCTATCCCGAGCAGAAGCTCGACCAGGTCGCGATACCGGACTTCGCCCAGGGGGCGATGGAGAACACGGGTCTGGTGACGTATCGCGAAACGCTGCTCCTGTTGGATCCGACGACCTCGACGCCCGAGGAGCGTCTGTTCGTTGCCGAGACGATCGCCCACGAGAACGCCCACATGTGGTTCGGCGACCTCGTGACCATGCGCTGGTGGAACGGGATCTGGCTCAATGAGGCCTTTGCGACGTTCATGTCGTACCTGTGCATCGATGCCATGGAGCCGTCCTGGCATGTCTTCGACACCGTTCTGACGGACCGGGTGCGCGCCTTCGAGGTCGACAGCCTGGCCACGACCCGGCCGGTCGAGTTCCCGGTGGAGTCGCCCGACGAGGCGTCCGGGATGTTCGACGTCCTGACATACACGAAGGGCGGCGCGGTTCTGCGGATGATCGAGCAGTGGCTGGGTGCGGAGACATTCCGCGACGGCATCCGGCGATATCTCGCAACGCACGCTCATGGCAACACCGAGACGCACGACCTGTGGGACGCGCTGGCCGCTGTCAGCGGGCAGCCCATCCGACGGATCATGGAGCCCTGGATCTTCCAGCCGGGCTACCCAGCCATCACGGTGCGACTGGACGGCGATGTCGTTCGGCTGACGCAGCATCGCTTCGCGCCCTCGCTGCCGGACGACGACTCTGCCTGGCCGGTGCCGCTCATCGTGCGCCAGGTCACGCCCGAGGGCGAGATCGTGCAACGCGTCCTTGTCGAGGCGGACGGCCTGGACCTTCCCCTGGCGCACCCCGATGCCGTCGTCATGGCGAATGCGGGCTCCACCGCGTTCGTCCGGACGTTCTACGACGACGTACTGCGCGCACGGCTCACGCAAGACGTGCTCACCGACCTGTCGGCGGCCGAGCGCCAGAGCCTTGTCGACGACGCCTGGGCGACCGTCGTGGCGGGACGCGCGCCGATCTCGTCGTTCCTCGATCTTGCGAGTGGGTTCGCCGGCGAGACTTCACCGTCGGTCTGGCGGACACTCATCGGCGGACTTGGTTGGGTGGATCGCTTCCTCGAGGGCGCGCCGCGCGAACGCTTCCGCGAGGACGTCCGCCAGCTCGTTGGGCCGGCACTGCGGCGCCTCGGCTGGGACGCTCGCGACGACGACGCGTATGACGACAGGGAGCTCCGCGGCGACCTCATCCGCGCGATGGGCATCCTTGGTGACGACCGCGAGACACAGGCCCTGGCCCGCGAGGACGAGGCTTCGGCCCGGTCCGGCCATGCCGTCGAGCCGGCGGTCGCGTCGGCGGCGATCGACGTCGTCGCGTTCATCGGCGACGAGCGAGACTACGAGATCTACGTGGAGCGCATGTCGAGTGCGGCGACGCCCCAGGAGCAGGATCGCTACCGCTACGCACTGCCGACGTTTCGTGATCCGGCCCTGATGCGGCGAACGCTGGACCTCATCGGGTCCGAGGCGATCCGGGCCCAGGACGGGCCCTACCTGCTCCAGGTCGCGACCATGAACCGCGACCTTGGCGACGTGGCATGGGCGTTCGTTCGGGACGGCTGGGAGACCTGGATCACGCGGTTCACCGACTCCAACGTGATCGCGCTGGCCCAGGGAGCCCGCTGGTTGACCTCCCCGGAGGAGGTGGCGGACGTGCAGGCGTTCTTCACCGCCACCGACATCCCGCAGAACCACCTCACGTTGCTGCAGACGCTCGAACGTCAGCGCCTCTACGCAGACCTGCGACGTCGAGCCGCTGCCGAACTGCAGGAACGCTTCGGTCAGCCCGAACCGGTCATCCGCTAGCGAGCTCGTCGCCGAACCGGATGACGGTGTCGAGGAAGGTATCGACGTCGGCGGACGACGTCCTGGCATTGATGAAGCAGGGACGCAGCATGAACCTGCCGTCCACGACCGTCGAACTCACGACGATCGCCGTTTCGCGGGCCAGCCTGCGCAGGATCTGGCGATTGATCGCATCCCAGTCTCGTTCGGCGCTCGTCCGATAGCGGAAGCCGCAGATGGACAGCACGGGCTCAGCGAGGACCTCGAGGCGCGAGTCGGCATGGGCGCGGGCCGCGACCTGGCGGGCGAAGTCGTTGTCGTCGATCACCCGCTGGCGCATCCCCTCGACGCCGATCTCGCGCAGGACCGCCCACACCATCACCCCGCGCGGTGGTGCCGACAGCTCCACCGCGAAGTCGAAGTACGGGACCCCCATCGAATCGAGGGAGACCTGGGCATCATCGTCGGCGAAGGCGCCCTCCAGATAGTCCGCCGGCTCCTGGGTGAACGCGCGATGGAGGATGGCGCGGTCGCGGACGAATGTGGCGGCGATCCCGACCGGGGCACCCAGCCACTTGTGGGGATCCGCGATCGCCGAATCGGCGAGTTCGAGGCCGTCGTACAGGGGCGCCACCCGCTCGTCGAGGATGCCGGGCAACCCGTACGCGCCATCCACGTGGAACCAGGCCCCGAACTCGCGAGCGAGCTCGCCGGCACCCCGGAGTGGGTCGATCGCGCCGGTATTCGTCGTGCCTGCGGCGGCAACGACCGCGATGGGGAGCACGCCGGCGGACCGGTCGGCGCGCAAGGCGGCCTCGAGCGCGGCCAGGTCCATCCGCTGGAGGCGGTCGGTCGGGATCGCGCGGACGTTGTCGCGGCCGATGCCCAGCACGGCGACCGAGCGCTGGACGGTGTGATGGGCCTGGGTCGAGGTGTACAGGGCCACGCGTCGCCCGTCGAGGCCGGTGGCCGCCGGGTCCAGTCCCGCCTCCTCCAGCGCCCATTGGCGCGCCGCCCCAAGGGCGATCAGATTGGCGGTGGAGCCACCGCTCGAATAGACCCCTTTCATGTGGTCGCCCAGGCCACACAGCGCGGCCAGCCACTCGAGCGAGAGATCCTCGAGCCGGTTGAACGCCGTGAGTGTGTAGCGTTGGGGCGCGGCGATCGCGGTCGCGGCGGCGATCACCGTGGGCATCGTCGTCGGCCCGGTCGTGACCCAGCCCCATGAGGTCGGCGATGACATCCGGCTGCCGCCGGGCAGAACAAGGTCGATGAACTCCTGGACCGTGGCATGGGCGCCGATCCCGTCGATCGGCGCCGGTCCGGTCAGGCGGGCCTGCCAATCGGACGCGGCCTGGAGGGCGTCCGGCCGGTCCGAGTCCAGCCACGCATCGAGGGCCGTGCCGACCTGTCCCATGAATCGTCCGAAGTCGCCGACGGCCGGCCGATGGATCGTTGCTGACCGTCTGGCCACTGCACACCTCCGTAGGTGCAATCTTCGCCCACCCGACCGGCTGGCGCATGGCATCATCGCGCCATGCCACCGATCGATGAACTGACCCGGATCGAACCGGTCCATCTCGCGCGCCTGGATCGCCAGGGGATCTTCACGACCGGCCTGCTCCTGGAGCGCTCCGAGACGACGACGCGCCGGCAGACGCTGTCCGATCAGGTGGGTGCCACGACCAACGACGTCCTCATGTGGCGCGACGAGGCGCTGATGCTCAATCTGGCGAGCTTCGGACCGCTCGAGCACCGGATGCTGATCCAGGCCCGCATCGAGGGTCTGCGCGACATCCTGGGCCTCTCGCTGGAGGACTTCACGGAGCGCGTGCGAACCGGCGCAGATGAGCTGGGCGAAGACGCCCCCAGCGATCTTACGATCGAGGGCTGGTGGGATCAGGCGAGGACGCTCGAGGACGAGTGATCCGGCCCATCCGGGCTACGATGACGCGGTGAACGACCTCGGCGGCCGCGCGGCCTCGCTCATCACCGGCATCGCGGTCGTGTTGATCATCGTGGCCGTCTCGATCGTCCCGTTCCTCTCGAGCCAGTGGATCGGGTTCGCGCAGGATCGCGCCGAGGCCGCCGCCTGGACCGGGTTCACGCCAGTCGAACTGCGGGCCGCCACCGGCGCGATCGTCTCCGATCTCATCTGGGGTCCCCCGGACTTCGATGTCCAGATCGCCGGCGTACCAGTCCTGACCGAGCGTGAGCAGGGGCACATGCTCGATGTCCGCACCGTGTTCGCCGGCATGTTCGTCGCGGCGATGGCGGCGCTCGTCGTCCTGCTGGTCGCCAGCCGGCGTCACGATCGAGCGCGCTTGTGGCGATCCGTTCGTCGCGGGGCCGTCGGGCTGCTCATCGGGACGGTCGTCGCCGGTGTCGTCGGACTCGCCGCCTTCGATCAGCTGTTCGAGGTCTTCCACCGGATCTTCTTCCCGGCAGGCTCCTATCTCTTCGACCCGTCGACGGACCGCCTGGTCCAGCTCTTCCCGTTCCGGTTCTGGGAGGAGACGGCGATGGCCGTCGGCGTGGTGATCATCGTGCTCGCGGCAGTGACCGCCCTGGTCGCCGGTCGGCGAGCGGCAGCGGCGGCGCCGGCGCGCGACGTCGTCGGTGAGGCGGTCCCCGCATGAGCGACCTGCACTCGGTCGAGGAGGCACGCGACGCCGTGTTGGCCGCTGTCCCGCCGCGCACGGTCACCCAGCAGCGGTCGATCGTGGACGTGCTGGGGCTCGTGCTCGCCGAGCCGATCGTCAGTCTGACCGCGCTCCCGCCATGGGACAACTCGGCGATGGACGGGTACGCCATCCGCGCGGACGATGTGCGCGACGCCACCGAAGCCGCACCCGCCGCGCTGGCCGTGATCGGCGAAGTCCGGGCGGGCGTGGCGCCATCCACGGCAGTGCAGCGCGGGACCGCCATCCGGATCGCGACCGGCGCCCCGGTCCCGCCCGGCGCCGACGCGGTCGTCCAGGTCGAGCTGACGACGCCCACCGATGTCGCGGGTGTCCCCATCGGTCCGCGCGGCCGGGATGCCACCGGCGCCCCGCCGGCCTGCATCCTCGTCCACCAGCCGGTCGGGCCGGGCGCGGCCATCCGGCGGCTCGGCTCGGATCTGGCCGAAGGCGTCACGATCCTGGAGCCCGGCACCGCCCTCACGGCGCCCGGCATCGCGCTCGCATCGGGCGCGGGTGTCGCGCACGTCCAGGTCTATCCGAGGCCGCGGGTCGCCGTGCTCGCGACGGGCGACGAGATCGTCCCGGCAGGACAGGCCCTTGGCCCCGCCGGGATCCCGGATGCGAACGGGCCCGGTCTTGCGGCCCTCGTGGATGCCGCCGGCGGCGAATCGAGTCGCAGCGGGATCGCGCACGACCGGCTCGACGACGTGCTGGCCCACCTCAAGGCGTCGCTCTGGGGGTTCCCGGACGCGATCATCGTGTCCGGTGGCGTGTCCGTCGGGCCATATGACGTGGTCCGGACCGCCTTCGAGGAGATCGGCACGATCGACATGTGGAAGGTCGCGGTGCAGCCCGGCAAGCCGTTCGTGTTCGGGACGGCGTCGCTCGGCGAGGGCCACCCGACGACGCTGTTGTTCGGGTTGCCCGGCAATCCGGTGTCGAGCTTCGTCACATTCGAGCTGTTCGTTCGGCCCGCGATCCGTGCGATGGCCGGCCGACGCGATGTCCTGCGGCCCGTCGATCGGGCGGTCCTGGGTGACGACGTATCCAAGAGCGCCGGGCGGCGAGCCTTCGTGCGCGTGACCGCGGAGCGCGATGCGACCGGTGCGCCGCGCCGCGACGAGCGGGGTCGCGTCCGTGTGAGACTGTCCGGAGGCGCGGCAGGGCAGGGGAGCCACGTCATGTCGGCACTGGCGTCCGCGGACGCACTCGCGGTCATCCCGGAAGCACACGATAGGCTTGCGGCCGGCGCCGAGGTGGAGCTCTGGTGGCTCGACCAGGCCTGAGCGGAGGATCGATGGACCCGAAACCACTCCCGCGTTCGGAGCGCCGTCGGTTGACCCACGTGGATCGGTCCGGTCGACCACGGATGGTGGACGTGTCCGACAAGCCGGTGACCGCCCGTCGGGCCGTCGCCGAGGCGCTCGTCGCCATGTCGGACGAGACGATGAGCCTGGTCATCGATGGGCGGGCATCCAAGGGCGACGTCCTGGGTGTCGCGGAGCTGGCCGGTGTCATGGGAGCCAAGCGGACGAGCGACCTGATCCCGCTCTGTCACCCGCTCGGGCTCACCGACATTTCCGTTGCGATCACGCCGGACCGGGCGGCCGGGGCCCTGCGCATCCGAACGGAAGCCGCCACGACCGGCCAGACCGGCGTGGAGATGGAGGCGATGACGGCCGCGTCCGTCGCCGCCTTGACGGTGTACGACATGGTCAAGGGCGTCGAGCGCGGCGTGACGATCCGGAGCGTGCGCCTGCTCTCGAAGAGCGGGGGCGCGTCCGGTGAATGGGTCCGCCAAGACCCGCCCGACGCGGGTGAGTCCAGACCAGCCGGTCCCCGCCCCGGCGCTCGGGCTGCGGGCCGAGTCAAGTCGAAACCGGCCTCGCGCCAGACCCCCAAGCGTGGCGGATGACGATGTTCGGCGAGCGCACCGCGCTGGTCCTGACCGCGAGTGACGGCGTGACCGCCGGGGTTCGCGAGGACGTGTCCGGGTCGAGGGTGGGAGAGCGCCTCGTGGAGCTGGGCTTCGACGTCGAACGAATCGCGCTGCCGGACGACCGGGCGGAGCTGGAGGCGGCCCTCCGCGACGGGGCGAACGGGCAT
>JBKJXL010000147.1:0-4893 GCA_046716225.1 Candidatus Limnocylindrales bacterium
CGTCATCAGGCTACCCGCGCGTCAACGGGCGCTTGCCCGGACGTGACCTGAAGGAACAGCTCTTCGAGGTCGCTGGCGGCCCGGGCGAAGCTGGCGACTCGGACGCCTGCGGCGATGGCGCGCGACAGGAGCGCCGCGGATTCGTCATCATCGCCCCGGAATCCGAGCTCGATCTGCCCGTCGTGGAGGATCGACGCCGAGGCAACTCGTTCGTCGGTTACAAAGTGCTCTCTGGCGGCTTCGATGGCCATTCCATCGCCGAGGACACGGACCCTCAGAACCGCTCCGTATCGGAGCCGCTTCTCGATGTCCGCTACGCGTCCCTGGGCGAGGACCTGGCCGTGGTCGACGATCGCGACGCTCGTGCACAGCTCCTCGAGCTCGGGCAGGATGTGGCTGCTGATGACGATCGTCTTCCCGAGCGCGCGGAGCTCCCGGAGCAGCTCTCGGAGCTCGACGCGAGCGCGCGGGTCGAGGCCGGATGCGGGCTCGTCGAGGAGCAGGACCTGCGGGTCATGGACCAGCGCGTGGGCCAGGCAGAGCCGCTGCTCCATGCCGCGTGACAGGGTCTGGACGTAGTCGTCGCGTCGGTCGGCGAGGTCCACCAGCTCCAGCAGATCGCCGATCGTCCGCCGGCGCTGGGCCGCCGACAGGCCGTAGCACCGTCCGAAGAAGTCCAGGTACTCCCAGACCTTCATGTCGTCATAGACCCCGAACACGTCCGGCATGAACCCGAGGACGCGCCGGACCTGGTCGGGGTTCCGGGTGACGGACCAACCGGCGATCTCGGCGACACCCGCGGACGGTTGCAGCAGGGTCGCCAGGATCCTGAACGTGGTGGACTTGCCGGCGCCGTTCGGGCCGACCAGGCCGAAGATCTCTCCAGCTTCCACGTCGAGGTCCACGCCGGCGACGGCAAGGGTCGTGGCGTAGCGCTTGACCAGGCCCTCGGTGCGGACGATGGCAGTCACCGGACGGTCCCGCGGAGCGACAGGCTGACGTTGAATCCGACCTGCTCGTTGACGTCGTTGACGAACCGGATCAGCACGGTCCCGCTGGCCGGGTCGACGAACCGGGCCGGCTCGGTGACGCTGTAGCGCGCTCCGACCGTGAGATGCGGCAAGCGCACCCAGGCTGCCTTCGTCAGGTCGAACAGCTCGGTCTCCGGCATGCCGTCGACGATCGCCTCCTCGCAGGGCCGGACCTGGATGACCGATGCGTCGGGCTTTGCCTCGTCGCAGAAGACCGGGATCGCATCCAGCGGACGGACCGGCACCGGCTCTCCACCCACCCCGGTGTCGCCGCCGAAGTCGAGCGAGATCGTCAGCCGGTCGGCCGTGAACGTCCCCTCGAGTCCGATCGGTCGATACGCCAGTGTGGCGCTGCCGCGCCCGAAGTTCATGTTGTCGACGGTCCTGCCGAAGAACATCGCATCGGCCTCGACGACGGTCGCACGCAGGAGGTCCGATGTGAACGTGGTCAGGCCCGAGATCGCGACACGGGTCGGCAGGTAGTACAGCGTGTTGCCTGTGCGGCGCGGCGACTCGCCGACGATCTCCACGGGCAGCGCTTCGCCCTTCGACCAGGCGAGGAAGACAGCACCGTCAGTCGGCAGCTGGTTGCTACTTCCGGTGTTGGGGTCGTAGGTCAGCTGGTTGATCATCGCGTAGCGGGCATATCGGCCCGGGTCCACTTCGCGCCCAGTATCGTCGTATCGCGCCTGACCCACGATCCGGTCCGTGATGGACTGGCTGAATTGGGCCGGGTCTGTCTTCACCGCGATATCGACGGTCGCCCGGTCCCCGGGCGCGAGGTCGGGCAGCAGTGCCACGGTGGACCCAAGGACGATGGACGGGCTCTCGAGGGTCATGTCGGAGGCGTTCGTGACCGTGCCCCTGAGTCGGCCGTCCTCGAGGCGCAGCTCGGCCTGTACCAGGGGCACCGCGATCGGCGTCTCCGCCCGGATCGTCCGGAGAGACCCGAACCCGACGGCCAGGTTGCGGACCTGCGACGGCTCGCCCTGGAGGACGTCCAGCGTGGGCCCCGTGGGATTCCCCCCGAACGTGTCGCCGATGATCGGCGGGGACAGGAGTGCGCCGCTCGGGAACCGCAACTGGTAGGTGCCGCGTGTCGGGGAGAACACGCCGACGTACACCTGGGCGGTGCCGTCGGTCGTCCCGGGAGCCCCGCGCACCAGTGCGACCTCATTGACGATGATGCTGCTGCCCCGCAGTGAGGCGCCGAAGCCGTATGCCCCGATCGCGAAGATCGCGATGAGCGCCGGGATCGTCGCCCAGGCCCACTCTCGTTTGCCGAGGCGCTTCAGGACGAGGTAGTTGATGGGACCGACAAGCAGGATGTACAGCCCGAGGATCGCGAACAGGCCAGTGACCGGCGGGAGGGCCAGCGCCGGCAACTGGGCGACGGCGTTGACCAGGTCGCCGTCGTTCGTGAGGGACAGGCTCTGGTTCGAGCGCGCCGGGATCAGTCGTCGCCAGAACCCATCGGCAACGTCGGCGGCGGCGATCCACTCGGTGGAAGGGTCGAAGCCGATGAGCGCGACCGCGCCGCTACCGACGGTCCGCTCGGCGGCGATCACCCGGTCGCCGACCACCGCCAGGGAGCGACCGGCGATGAGCGCCCCGCTGAGCGCGGGAAGGTCCGGAGCATCGGCGGGCGCCGCTCCGAGCAGGCCGGCCAGGGACGTTGCCGCGACGTCGATCGTGGCTGCCGGCCGATAGGGCAACAGGTCGTCCGAGAACGCAGCCAGCGCGCCGGGGCCGGTGCTGCCGCCCACGATGATCAGCCGGCCGCCACCGGCGATCCAGCCGCGGAGGGCCGCGAGCTGTGCCGGGCTCAGCGTGCCACTGTCGATGTCCTGCCAGATCAGGCGGTCGATGGCCTGCCAGGCCTCGACCCGCTCGGGCAGATCGGTCGGCTGCAGTGGCAGGATGATCGGGGCGATCTGGCTCTGGTTCGGCAGCAGGTCGATCGTGGCGATGAGGTCCTGTGGGCGTTCGGCGATCACGCCGACGACCAGCTGGTTTGCCTCGTGGACCGCGAACTGGACCTTCTGGGTGGCCAGGGTGGTCGTCCCGTCGACGAGGACGATGTCGATCTCGCGGCCGAACGCCGGCGGTTGCGCATGGAGCACATACGTCTTGTCGGACTGGGTCGGGAGGTCGACGGCGACCCCGAAGCGGGATGTGCCCTGGACGCCACCGAGACGCAGTTCGCCGACGATCGGCGGGCCGTCGTTCTTCAGGCGCACGGAGACGGCCATCCATGAGCCCACGCGCGCGTGCCCGGCGAGCAGGGTCCTGACCTCCATCGTCAGGCCCTCGGCCGCGGCGACCGGGCTCGCGAATGGCACGAGCAGCGCCGCGACCAGCCCGGTCAGGGCGAGCAGACGCGCGACTCGCGGGATGAGGCGGCGCACGAGCGGCGGCAGGGACACGGCGACTCCGAGAACGTTCGACGACGGGGTCGCAGCAAGGACGCCGAGCACTCCCCGAAAGTTGCGCACCAACGTCGTCGCGGGCGCGCGGCCCGCCGCTATCGTACGATGCGACCGTCCCGAGACCATCGGCCGGCGTGCCGACCACCCGAGGCTGCTGTGCCCCAGATCCGCCCGTTCCGTGCCCTGCGATTCGATCCGTCCAGCGTCGGCGACGTCGCCGACGTGATCGCGCCGCCGTATCCCGCGATCGATGACGCCGCGCACGAGCGCCTGCTGGCACGCCATCCGGCCAACATCGTGCGGGTGGATCTGCCCGAGGCCCGCTCCGGTGACGAGCCGGATGACCGGTTCCGGCGCTCGGCACGCGCGCTGGCCGAGTGGCGGTCCACCGCCGTCCTGCACAAGGACCCGCATCCATCGGTGTACGTCTATGAGCGGGTCGATCGGTCGTCGGCCGACGGGTCCGAGCGCCGCCAGCTCGGGTTCTTCGTCCGCCTGCGTCTCGAGCCCCTCGGCACCGAGGCCGGGATCCTCGCGGACAACGGTGACGCGCAGGGTGGCGCGGACGATCGGTACCGCCTGGTGCGCGCCACGGGCGTGAACTCGAGCGCCGTGCTGGGCCTGTACGACGACCCGACCGGACAGACGCACGGACGGCTGGCCGCCGCCATCGACCGGCCGCCCGACATCGACGTCGTCGACGACGCGGGTGGCCGTCATCGGCTGTGGGCGATCCCCGCCGATGGAGACGGGGCTGCGACCGTGGAGTCGATGCTGGTGCCGGCCGTCGGCGGACCCGTCACGATCGTCGCCGGCCGATCCACGTACGAGAGCGCCCTTCGTTACCGCGACGAGCGACGCATGAGCCGATCGGGCGAGGAGGACCCGGCGTTCGATTACGTCCTTGCTCTCCTCATCGAGCGTACCGATGCGACCGACGATCCATGGGCCGCGACCGGCCTCGTCCTCAATCCGCACGAGTGGTGATTGAATGACCGACAAGACGCCCGAAGCCATCCTCAACCAGGCCCAGGTCCCGCCGCTCAACGGCCGCCCGGTGCGCAAGGATGAGATCGAACTGCACGACCGCGGCGTGTACATCGAGTCGTGGCTGCCCGAGCGCCGATCGCGCCGCAAGCCGCTCCTGTTCGTCCATGGCGAGCTGACCGGGTCGTGGGTCTGGGAGCGCTACCTGGGCTACTTCGCTGGTCGCGGCTGGGAGGGCCACGCCCTCAACCTGCGAAACCACTACTGGTCGCAGACAGCCGATCCAGCGACGCTCACGTTCGACACGTATACGGAGGATCTCGTCGGCGCGCTGGAGCGCTTCGGCGCCGGGGTCGTGGTCGTCGGGCACGGGATGGGCGGCCTGCTCGCCCTCAAGGCCGCAGAGCGGATGCCGGTGTCCGGCCTCGTCCTGCTCAGTGCCGAGC
>JBKJXL010000148.1:0-10509 GCA_046716225.1 Candidatus Limnocylindrales bacterium
TCAGTCACGTGAGCGATTGTAGGTTCCGCGACTACCCCGCAGCACCGAAGTTCGGACGTCGGAACGGAACAGGCGCGGTACCGGCGCACCCGTCCCGCCGACCGACGTCGATGCCGACGTGGGGGAAGGAGGTCCCGTCGTCGGCGGGGGAAGTGGGGTCAGGCGGCTCGGGCCACCTCGTCATCCAGCCCGGTGACGGTCCAGCGCCGCGAACGGTGCTGGTACGCGAGCGAGAGTCGAGCGCGCGAGGTCTCGACCTCGAACAAGGTGCGAGGACCGGTGATCACCGGATAGGCGGCCGCCTCTTCGCGAACGGCGACGAGGCGCGTGACGGTGAGTCGCTCGTCACCCCAGGTGACTTCGCGGGGACGACCGTCGAACCAATCGGTCCGGACCTGGACCGCGACCGGCTCGACTCGGATGAATGCCATCGGGAGTGGCTCCTTTCCGGGGGCGGATGCGCTGGGTCGTGTCGTCCGGGGCACTCGTCCGACAGAACGTCTGTTCGATTACGACGTCACCGTAGACCGAACAGGTGTTCGATGTCAAGCGTCGTCCAGGGGAATCTCGTCCAGGTCCGCGTCACCTTGGCTGTCACGATCGGACGCACCGGTCGCAGCATCCACATCGGCGTCCACCGGCACCCCACGGGCCCGGCGGTCGAGCGGGTTGCGCGGGTCGCGCTCGAAGGGTGCCGGCAACCGGGCATCCAGCAGGCGCGCACGGGTCATCGCGTCGTCGCCGTAGCGATGCCGGACGGCGTCGGCCGCCTCGATGGCCCGGCGGCGGCGGGGATCCTCCGCCTCGAACAGGGCCAGCTGATCCCGTTCGCCCAGGTTCGACCCGGTCACTCCGAGGAGGCGGACGCGCCCGCCTCGGGCGCGGAGCGCGGCGACCTCGGGCCGGGCGAGGTCCAGCGCCACGGCGTAGATCCGCTCGGTCATATCCGTCGGCAGGTCGAGCGTCCGCTGACGACTGATCGTGCGGAAGGCGTCGTCGCGCAGTCGGATGGCGATCGTGCCGGCCCGGACACCGGCGGATCGCAGGCGTCCGCCCACCCCGTCGGCCATCGCCAGCAGCGTGCGCTCGATGATCTCCGGATCGGTCGTGTCTGCGTCGAACGTGTGCTCGTGCCCGACCGACTTGGCCGGATCACCGTCTCGGACCGGATCCGTATCGATGCCTCTGGCGCGCTCGGCGAGCGACGCGCCAAGTCTGCCGAACCGCCGCTCCATGACGTCGCCCGACAACGCGGCCAGGTCGCCGATCGTGCGGACGCCGTAGTCGGCCAGCGCGACCGCCGTCTTCTCGCCGACGCCCCACAGCCGACCGATCGGCAACGGCGCGAGGAACGCCGCCTCCTCGCCGGCGGGCACGACCACGAGGCCATCGGGCTTGCGCAGATCCGAGGCGACCTTGGCCACCAGCTTGTTGGCGGCGACCCCGACCGATGCCGTCAGCCCGACATCTGCCCGGACCGCCGACTTGATCAGGGCCGCGATCTTCGGACCGTCGCCGAACAGGGCCGCCGAACCCGTCACGTCCAGGAACGCCTCGTCGATCGAGATCGGTTCCACCAGCGGGGTGTATCGCCGCAGGATGGCCATCACGTCCCGGCTGGCCTGCTGATACCGTCGCCCGTCGACGGGCAGGAACACCCCGATCGGACAGCGGCGCGACGCCTCGCGCAACGACATGGCCGAGTGGACGCCGAAGGCCCGCGCCTCGTAACTGGCCGCCGACACGACCCCGCGACCACCTGGTTCGCCGCCGACGATGACCGGCCTTCCGCGCAGATCCGGCCGATCGCGCTGCTCGACAGCCGCGAAGAACGCGTCCAGGTCGACGTGCAGGATCGTCCGGTGAGCCATGCCCTCTATCATCGCGCCACCGTGACCGACGTCCCAGCCCGATGATGAGTGTCGCCGCCTCGCTCGCGTTGATGCTTGCCATGAGCGCGCCCGGGATCGCCCTGCTGTCGCGGTTCGCACGCCATCTCGAGCCGCTCGAGCGATGGTCGTACGGCGCCCCGCTGGGCATGGTCATCGGGTCGCTTGCGCTGGTTCCGGTCGCGACGCTGATCGGCTTGAGGGTCGAGTCGGTGGCACTCGTCGGCATCGGCTGCCTCCTGCTGGCCGCAGCGGTCCGGTTCGCCCCACGCGTGGACCGGTCCACCCGATGGGAGACGAAGCCGGCCGAAGCGACCTCGCGCGTCACGGTGCCAGGCTGGCGGACGGTCAGGCCGGCGGTGCAGCGATTCGGCCTGCTGCCGATCCTCGTGATCGGCGCCTTTGCGATGCGTTGGGCGATCTTCTGGCGGGATGCCGTCACGTCTTCCGCGAGCGGGTTGTACGCGGGGCACGTGAACCTGTGGGGAGACTGGACGGTCCACCTGGGGATCGTCAGTTCGTTCGCCTACGGAGCGAACTTCCCACCCTCGCATCCCCGATTCGACGGGAACGCCTTCGCCTACCACTACCTGAGCGACCTCACCTCGGCGGCCATGGTCCCGCTCGGGATGGACCCTGCCGGCGCCCTGGCGCTGCACAGCTACGTCGGCAGCGTCCTGGTGGCGGTCGGCCTCTTCGCCTTCGCGCGCCGGATGACCCGGGACCGGACGGCGGCCAGCCTGGCGTTGGTGCTGTTCTTCCTCGGCGGCGGGCTCGGCTGGCTGGCGACCGCTGCGGCGATCGACGGTTCGAAGGACATCCTGGGGACGATCTCGACGCTGGCCTGGGACCGGCAGGTGAAGCGCGAGTTCAACCTCCAGTTCGTCAACATGTTCTTCGGCTTCATCGCCTCCCAGCGGGCATTCCTCTACGGGCTCCCGCTCGCCTTCGCGATCCTGTCGACGCTGCTGGTCGCCGTGCGCCGGGCGGACGTTCGACTGTTCATCGTGGCCGGGGCCATCGCCGGGCTCCTGCCCCTGGCCCACCTTGGCACGCTCCTGGCGCTCGCGATCGTCACGCCGGTCCTCTTCCTGCTGTTCCCGTCGCGGGCATGGTTCGCCTTCTTCATCGTCTGGATGGCGGTCGCCGTGCCGCAGCTGCTGACCCAGCTCGGGGGTGGAGCCGGCGCCCTGTCGGCGCTCCGCCTGCAGGCGGGCTGGGTCTCCAGCCCGGATCCCTGGCCATGGTTTTGGATGAAGAACCTGGGCTGGTTCGCACCGCTGCTCATCGCCGGCCTGCTTACGCGACGACTGGTTCCGGAGCGGGCCAGGCGGTTCCTGCTGGCGTTCATGGCCCTGTTCGTGGCGGCCAACGTCGCCGTCTTCCAGCCGTGGGACTGGGACAACCACAAGCTGCTGGTGTACTGGTTCCTCGCCGTCGCCATCGTCGCGGCCGCGCTCCTAGTCAGGGTCTGGCGAAGGCGACCCGAGATCGGAACCCGAACGCTTGTGCTCGGGGTCCTCCTGTCGATGACGGCGTCCGGGCTCCTCGAGGATATCGGGACCCTGCTTGGCCAGAGCCGCTACCGCATGCTCGTGCCCGACCAGTTGTCGCTGGCCGAACAGGTCCGAGCGAGCACACAGCCCGACGCGCTGTTCGTCGTGGGGATGCAGAACCACGACCCGATCGCGATGCTGACCGGACGACGGATCTACATGGGCGACGACAACTGGTTGTGGACGGAGGGGATCCGCTACGAGGAGCGCCGCGATGAGGTGCGGCGGATCTATCGTGCCGAACCCGGCACGGAGGCCATCCTGGCCGAACGCGGGATCGACTTCGTCGTGATCGGGCCGCACGAGCGCGAAGCGCTGCAGGCGGACGAGGAGGCGTTCCGCTCGCGCTATCCCGTGCTGACCTCCGCGGGTGACTGGACCGTCTACGACGTCCGCGGCGCCGTGCCTTGATCGCCGTCGTCGGGCCGATCCTGTTCTTCCTGCCAGGTTGGGTCCTCGTCCGGCGGTTCGCGCCAGGGCTTCCCGTTCCGGGCCAGGTCGGCGTTGCGATCGTGGCCAGCGTGTACGGCTCCGCCCACGTCGTCAACCTCGTCGCGAACGTCTTGGGCTTCGGGCAGGCGTCCATCCTTGTCGCGGTGGGGCTCCTGGCGGCCGGGACCGTCGTGCTCGCGACGATCCCGAGTCGCCATCTCGCGCCACTGACCCGGCCGACCCTCTCGGGCGTACGGTCGACGATGCGGCGGGACGCCGGCGCATGGCTGGTGGCGGCGATCATGACCGTGGTCGTCTTCGTCATCCTCGGCGGCAACGGATGGCGTGAGACGGCGGATGGCTGGGTCTCCGGTGGCTGGAACTGGAGCGACTTGCTGGTTCACGTCGCCATCGGTTCGAGCATCGCGAGCGGGAACTTCCCGCCGGATGTCCCGTACTTCGCCGGGCAACCCCTGGCCTACCACTGGTTCGCCGACTTCCACGGCGCCATCACCGCGACGGCCGCGGGGGTCGACATCATCCCGGTGTTCTTCCTCACGAGTTCGTTGTTCGCGGGCGTCCTTGCGCTTGTGGTCTGGGCGCTCGCGGTCCAGTTGACGGGTGACCGGCGGGTAGCGCTGATCGCGACCATCCTCGTCAGCGTCGGCGGCGGCCTCGGCTGGATCCGCCTGATCGGCGACCTCGCCGCCGGAGCGGGCGACGTCCTCGACCTCATCGGCCGCAACCCCTACGACAACACCTGGGCGGACGGCTGGCCGTACTTCAAGGTCGCATCGGTGTTCGGGACGGGTTCGCTGCCCCACCGAGCGACGACCCTGGGCCTGCCCGGGCTCGTGAGTGTCGTCCTGGTGGTCGTGACATGCCTGGGCCGTCGACCATCCGGGATCCTGCTCGCCGGAGTCCTTGCGGCCATGCTGGCGCCGTTTCAGTTCTTCGCGTTTCCGGCGACCTACCTCATCGTCTTCCTGTATGTCGTCACCACCGGCGCCTGGCGGGCACGGACTGTCGCGCGCGATGCCGTGCTGTTCCTTGGCCCGATCGTCTTCGCAGCGCCGTTCATCGTCGACGCCATCGCACGCCAGGGAAGCATCGGTGCGTTTCGATTCGTGGCCGGCTGGAGCGAGGCTCGCATCGGCGACGGCCCGGCTGCGGTCGCGTTCTTCTACGCGACCAATCTCGGGATCCCGTTCGCGCTCGCGGTGGTCGCCGGATTGACCGCTCGGCGGATGCCCGCTCGGCGGTTCCTGGTCGCCTGGCTCGTGGCGATGTTCCTGGTGCCCAACCTCGTCGTCGTGAGCGCCGTCGAGTTCGACATGAACAAGTACTTCCAGATCATGTGGATCCCGGTCGCGATCCTGGCGGCGTGGACGATCCATCGCTGGCCGAGACCGATCATCGCCGGCGTCCTCGTGGCGGCGGCGATCTCACCGGCGCTCATCGCGGTCTGGCACGTCCGATCGGATGTCGTCGCCCTGACCCTTCCCCAGGAACGGGCGGCCCGCTGGATCGCAACGGACACACCGACGGCCGCCGTCTTCGTGACCGATGCGTTCATCAACAGCCCGGTCGACCTCGCCGGGCGCCGACGGATCTCCACATTCGGCCCGTACGTCTCGAATCTCGGCTACGACCCGGCGCCGCGGGACCGGGACACACGCTCGGTGTACTGCGATGGACCACAGGTCGCCGCCCTGCGCATGGCCGCCTACGGCGCGACCTACGTCCTCTCGAGTGGCGGCAACCCGTGCGATGGGGCGGCACCGACCGCATTCGGATCCAGCCCGCTGTTCGAGACGGTGTTCGACGACGACGGCGTCACCGTCTGGCGATTGCGCGACCCGTGATCGCCTAGCCCTTCGGCTCGACGACGATCGTGACCTCGGGGGTCATGCCGGTGAAGACCTTGATCGCCACCTTGTAGGTCCCGAGCGACTTGAGCGGCTCCTCGAGGTCGATCTTGTGGCGATCCACCTCGATGCCGCGCCGGGCCAGGGCGTCGGCGATGTCCTTGGCGGTGATGGAGCCGTAGAGCTTGCCGCCGTCGCCGACCTTCACGCCCATGGTCAGGGTCGTGCTGGCGATCCGGGTCGCGGCGATCTCGGCATCGGCACGCTCGCGGACACGCTTGTCCTCGCGGCTGGCGATGTCGTGCTGCCAGGCGCGGTAGGCGCCGCCGGCGGCCGGCACGGCGAGCTGCCCGGGGATCAGGAAGTTCGTGGCGAAGCCGTCGGCGACCTGCTTCATCTCGCCGCTCTTGCCCAGCTTGGGCACGTCCTTGGTCAGGATGACCTTCACGCGATCGATTCCTCCTTGTTGATCCAGGCCCGGATGCGAGGGCCGAGACCGATGACGTCCAGCGCGCGGCGCGCATCGCCCGCGAGGACTGGGATCCGGCGGATGGTCCGCCGAACAGGCCCCGGCGTCAAGCGCCGGATCTGGGCGAGATCCTGTTCGAACGCGATGCGCTCGATCCCCAGCTCGTCGAGTTTCTCATGGAGCAGGTCGTCGGGCACCCCATCGAAGAACAGCTCGACCGCCAGGACCAGGACGATGAGGTCGTCGAGGCCGCCGATGATCGGGATGTCGTCCGGGATGAGGTCGCGTCCGAGGGCAAGATAGGCTCCGGCGACCGGGATCACGACCTTGCGTCCGAGGGGCATGCGGTCGTCGGTCACGAGCGCCATCGCCAGTCTGGCGTACAGCGGGGCCCGGCTGGCGATCGGCAGGAACGCCATCATCGTCAGGGATCGAGCGATCACGGCGCCACCGGCCGATCGACCCATCCGCTTCTTCGTGTTGCGCGCCATGCGCTCTCGTGCCTCCTCGTCCGGATGGCGGAGTCTACCAGCCGGCGCGGCGGGTGCCCCGGCCGGCCTTGACATCGAACGTCCGTTCGGTATGATGGCCGTAGCCAGAAGGAGGCGCGAGTGACCAAGCACGACGCCGAACGCAAGCTCAAGATCCTGGACTTCATCGCCGCCACGCTTCGAGCGCGCGGCTATCCGCCCTCCGTTCGGGAGATCGCGCGGGCCGTCGGTCTCGCCTCCACTTCGGCCGTCCATCATCACCTCCAGATCCTCGTGCGGGACGGGTACCTGGAGCGCGGAGAGGGGTCGCTGTCACGAGCGATCCGTCTCACACCATCGGCGGCACTCCGGCTCGGCCTCACGAGCGAACTCGTCCCGCAGTCCTCCGCCGCCGACGCCAGGGTCCTGCCGATCATCGGCGAGATCGCGGCCGGTGGACCCATCGAGGCGTACCAGGACGCCTCGGAGACCATGGCCGTCCCGGACATCCTGGCGCCTGGCGGAGATGCCTACGTCCTGAAGGTGCGGGGCGACTCGATGATCGAGGCGCATATCGCCGACGGCGACTTCGTCCTCATCCGACCACAGGAAACCGCTCGCAACGGCGATATCGTGGTCGCCCAGGTCGACGAGAACGCGGTCACCCTCAAGCGCTTCTTCAAGGAGAAGGACCGGATCCGGCTCCAGCCGGCCAACCCGGCCTATCCCGCCCAGTTCTATGACGACGTCAGGATCCAGGGCAAGCTTATCGGCGTCATCCGCCGCTTAGACTAGGCCGCGGGACCGGCCGAATGCCGGCGTTGGCGGGCTGCGCGGCTCGCTCACGCACCTTTTGGTGCGCTCGTTCACCTGCTCGCACGCCGCCTTGGCCTCGACCGTCCTCCGGCCCAGTCAGGCACGCAGCAGTAGCTCGGTGGATATCCACAGGGGTTGTCCACAACGGGCCAACAACGGGGTGAATCCCGTGGACGCCAACCAGGGTCGGGGCGGCCTTCGTTGACCGGACGGGGACCTGCCGGCCTGACAATGGAGCTCTCAGCCGAATAGTCGGAGTCCTGCCACGCCGTGATCGACCGCCTACCGCCGCAGAGTCTTGAAGCCGAGCAGTCGGTGCTTGGAGCGATCCTCATCGATCGCGACGCGGTGATCGAGGTCGCCGAGTTCCTGCGCCCACAGGACTTCTACCGGCAGGCGAACGCTCGGATCTACGCTGCGATCCTCGAATTGTTCGACCGGCGGGAGCCGATCGACATCGTCACGGTCGCCGAGACGCTCGAACGCAAGGAAGAGCTCGAAGCCATCGGCGGTCGGGCGTATCTGTCCAGCCTATCCAACGAGACGCCCACCGCGGTCCATGCGGCGCAGTACGCCCGCATCGTCGAACGCAAGGCCGTGCTCCGAGGCCTCATCGGCGCCGCGGGCCGGATCGCCGGCATCGGCTACGAGGATCCCGCCGAGATCCAGGAGGCCATCGACCGCGCCGAGGCGGAACTGTTCGCCGTCAGCCAGAAGCGGATCGATGCCGGCTTCAGCCCGCTGAAGGCGCTCCTGCACGACGCCTACGACCGCCTCGACTTCCTGCACGCCCATCGCGGCGAGATCAGCGGCGTGCGCACCGGGTTCACAGACCTGGACACCCTCACGACCGGCCTCCAGAAGAGCGATCTCATCGTCCTCGCGGCCAGACCGTCCGTCGGCAAGACCAGCTTCGCTCTCAACATCGCCGAACACGCGGCCGTCAAGGAAGGCAAGAGCGTCGGCGTGTTCAGCCTGGAGATGAGCAAGGAGCAGCTCGTGCTGCGCCTGCTATCGAGCGTCGCCAACATCGATTCACAGCGGCTGCGTTCGGGCTTCTTGGAGGAGATGGACTTCGCCCGGATCGCGCCCGCGATGAACGCCCTATCCGAAGCCCCGATGTATATCGACGACACGCCGAATATCTCGGCGATGGAGCTTCGGACAAAGGCCCGCCGACTCCAGGCCGAGAGCGGCTTGGACCTGATCATCGTCGATTACCTCCAGCTGATGCAGGCCACCACCACCAACCGAGATGCCAACCGCGTCCAGGAGGTCTCGGAGATCTCGCGCGGGCTCAAATCCCTGGCTCGCGAACTGTCCGTCCCGGTCATCGCCCTGTCCCAGTTGTCGCGGCAGCCCGAGATGCGCGAGTCGAAGGAGCCCCGCTTGTCGGACCTCCGGGAGTCCGGCGCCATCGAGCAGGATGCGGACCTCGTCATGTTCCTGTGGCGCGAGAAGGAACGCGGTTCGGAGGATCAGGAGACCGACGGCGAGGTCATCAAGCTCAAGCTTGCCAAGCATCGAAACGGCCCGACCGGCGAGATCGGCCTGTGGTTCAAGAAGAAGCAGACCCGGTTCGTCAGCTACGCCGGCGAGCGGTACGCCGAGGCCGGCTGACGCGCCCCGCTACTCCTTGTCGTCCGGCAGCAGCGACCGCAGCGCGAGCGAATACGCCTTCCCGTCTGGGCCGCTCATGGGCAGGCCCTGGGATCCGCCTTCGGCATTCGCTCCCGGACGCTTTGGTGACCACGTCGGTTCCGCTCGAGGCGCTCACGAACCGGAACGAACCTCGATTCCGAGACGAGACCCCTTGACGGCGCGAGTATGTTCTGCGAAATGAGTTCCGGGCCGGAGCCCGGGAGTCCCGGGCGCGCAACCCAGATCCCCAGCGACCACAGCGACCCCCGCGACCGTTCGCGTGCCGGACCCCGACTCGGTCCCGCCACTCCACGTCGTCCGCCCATGACGAGGAGGTCTTGAGAGGGTGTACCAGGACCGAGCGCTGACCTGCCGTGACTGCACGGATGAATTCATCTTCTCTGCCGGCGAGCAGACCTTCTACGTTACCAAGGGTCTGACCAACGACCCGCAACGCTGCCCGAGCTGCCGAGCCGCCGCCAAGCGCGCCCGGTCGGCCGACGGCCCCCGAGAATTCCACGCCGCGATCTGTGGGGCCTGTGGGGGACAGGCGATCGTGCCGTTCGCGCCGCGGAACGATCGACCGGTCTACTGCAGCTCCTGTTTCGACAAGGTGCGCGCCGGTACCATCACGTCAGAGGCACCGGCCACCGCGTGACCTGACAGACGGGAGGAGCCGACCGTGGGCGTCATCATCATCCGGGAGATGGTCGGGACGAGCCCGCGATCGTGGAGTGATGCCGCTCGACAGGCGGTGGCGACGGCCTCGAGGACGGTCCGCAACATCCAGACCGTCGAGGTCGTGAAGTCGACGGCGGTCGTCCGCGATGGTGAGATCGTCGAGTACCGGGTCGAGGTCAAGATCGGCTTCGAGTATGAGGACTGAGACGGCCGCATCCAGTCGCAGCTAATCGCCAGGTGAGCGCCGATCGACACCATGCCGCGCATGGCCCCGTCAGACCCGGCAGTCAGCCGTCAGCTCGACCGATCGCGAACGTACGAGTCCTTCGAGGCATCCGAGTCACCGTACCCGAGGCTCGGTCCTGGGCGCAGGCCACCGGTCGCGGTGGGACCAGGCCCGGTGGCGCATCGGGGCCAGATGGCGATCGGGGCGACTCGTGACGCCGTGACCGGGTATCCGATCCAGTACGCCAAGGTCCAGCCTCCTCCGTTACGCGAGGAGACGCTGGCGCGCGACCGCCTCCTGGACTGGCTCCACGCGAAGATCCACAGCCGGGTGCTCCTCATCCTGGCCGACGCCGGCTACGCAAGACGACGCTGCTGGCGGACTTCGCACGGCGGACACGGCTGAGGACGATCTGGTACCGGCTGGATGACGACGACCTGGATTGGACATCGATCATGCAC
>JBKJXL010000149.1:0-3267 GCA_046716225.1 Candidatus Limnocylindrales bacterium
GTCTCGAACGTGGTCGCGTCGCAGGTCGCGATGCACGCCGCGTCGGGCGGCATCGTCCCCGAGGTCGCGGCGCGCGCCCACCTGCGCTGGATCGTGCCCGTGCTCGACGAGGCGTGGGCGGACGCCGGCATCGACTGGTCGGACCTGTCCGGGATCGCCGTCACGTACGGCCCCGGCCTGGCAGGGTCGCTGCTGGTTGGCGTGAACTTCGCCAAGGCGCTCGCATGGGTCCACGACCTGCCACTCATCGGCGTGAACCATCTGGAAGGCCATGTCTATGCCGCGTGGCTGGTGGATCCGGGTGAGGATGAGCGCCAGGAGCCGGCGTTCCCGCTCGTCGCGCTGGTCGTGTCGGGCGGCCATACGTTCCTCACGGAGATGCGCGACCACCTCACGTACCGGCTCCTCGGGACCACCCTGGACGATGCGGCCGGCGAGGCGTTCGACAAGGTGGGACGCCTGTTGGGCCTGGGGTATCCGGGCGGTCCGGCGGTCGGGCGCGCCGCCGAGGCGGCGACGGATCGGACGACGGTCTTCCCGCGGGCCTGGCTGCCCGGCACGTACGACTTCAGCTTCTCCGGGCTGAAGACCGCCGCGCGGCGGATCGTGACCGACGCCCGGGCCGAGGCGGGGCTTGCCGAGGCTCCAGACGACCCGCTACCGGACAAGGTCGTCGCCGAGCTGTCGTGGGGGTTCCAGGATTCGGTCACGGACGTGTTGACGACCAAGACCATCCGCGCAGCGCGGGAGGTCGGTGCCCGGTCGATCGTGCTGGGCGGAGGCGTGGCGGCCAACACGGCCCTGCGGGCTCGGCTGGCGGGCGAAGCGGAGACGCTGGGCGTGCCCCTGATCGTGCCGCGGCCAGCCCTGTGTACGGACAACGGCGCGATGATCGGGGCGGCGGGGGCGCGCCGGTTCGCGGCGGGCGATCGAGCGGGGATGGACCTCGACGCGCGTCCGTCCCTGCCGCTGGCCGCGTGCTGATGGTCGGGAGGGCCGGCGGACCGCCGAAGCTGGACCCGGCGGTCGTCCGGGCCACGCTCCGCGACGCCGGCCTCCGCGCGCGGCATCGGATGTCGCAGAACTTCCTGGCCGACATCGATGTCCTGGACGGGATCCTCGCCGAAGCGGCGCCCACGCCCGGACGACGGGTCCTCGAGATCGGTCCGGGACTCGGCCTCCTGACCGGCGCCCTCCTCCAGGCCGGCGCGGCCGTCACGGCGGTCGAGCTGGACCGCGGACTCGCTGCCTTCCTGCGGGGTCGGTTCGAGGAGCCGCTCCTGCGCGCCGAGACCGACGGACCCGACGCGCCGGGGTCGCTCCAGCTCGTCGAGGGCGACGCGCTGGACCAGGACCTGGTCAACCTCGTGCCGCCGCCCTACGACGTGGTGGCGAATCTGCCGTACCACATCACCAGCCCGATCCTGCACGCGTTGCTCGGCACGCCGCCGCGACCGGAGCGCAGCGTCTTGATGGTCCAGCGCGAGGTCGGCGAGCGGATCGCGGCGCCGCCGGGACGGATGAGCTACATGTCGGTGTTCGTCCAGTACCACGCGCGGGTGCGGATCGCCTTCCCGGTACCGCCGACCGCCTTCGAGCCCGAGCCCGCGGTCGACTCGGCCGTCATCGTCATCGAGCCGTATGACGCCGACGACCGGCTGGATCCCGAGACCGAGGACCAGCTCTGGCGACTGGTCCAGGCAGCGTTCCGTGAGCGTCGCAAGATGATCCACAACGTCCTCGCCCGCCAGCTCCCCGTCGATGGGGTCCGGATCACCCAGGCGCTCGCAACGGCCGGTATCGACCCCGATCGTCGGCCCCAGACCCTTGCGGTCGGGGAGTGGCTGGCGTTGCGGGACGCGATCGGTCCGATCGGCGAGGACCGCCGCGGCCACGCGGGTCATCGGTGAGCGCGACGCCGAGTCGCCTGACGCCGGTCGTCCGGGTCGCTCCGGCCAAGCTGAATCTGACCCTGGCCGTCATCGACCGTCGCGCCGACGGCTACCACGATCTGCACTCCGTGTTCGTCCCGCTGGCCCTGGCCGATCGGCTCAGCCTGGCCTCGGCGGACGCCGCGGACGACACCCTCCATACGACGGGATTCGAAGTGGGGGCCGGCTCGGACGACCTGGTGCTGCGCGCGATAGCGGCCACGCGACAGGCGGTCGGTGGCGGCTGGGCCGGCGGACCGGGCCCGGCACCGGCAGTCGCCGCCCGGCTCGAAAAGCGGATCCCGGTCGCAGCGGGTCTCGGTGGCGGCTCGTCGGACGCGGCGGCGGCGATGGACGGCATCCTCGAGTTGTGGGGTACGGACCTCGACGACCACGCTCGACTGGCGGTCGCGGCCGGATTGGGGTCCGATGTGCCCTTCTTCGCGGCCGGCGGCCCGGCGCTGATCGAGGGACGTGGAGAGCGCGTTACCGCACTCCACGGTCTGCGCGGCGCCCCGGGGATCCTGGTCGTGACGCCGGCCTGTGCCGTGTCCACCACGGACGTGTTCGCGGTGTTCGGCGCCATCCGCGGGACCGGCGACGGCTCCGTGCGCTCGTCGTCCATGCATTTGGCCTCGGAACTGGGGTCGGGCCTATCCGCGGCCGACCTGGCCGCTCGTGCCGGGGTCTTGGCCGCGGCCAACGACCTGCTCCCGGCCGTCGCGCTCGTGCTGCCGGCACTCGTCCCGTTTCGTCGCGCATTGACGCGCCTCCTGCACCGGCCGATCGGCCTGTCCGGGTCCGGTCCGACGCTCTGGGCTATTTTTCCTTCGCTGCCCGCGGCCGCCGCGGCCGCGGCGACGGTCACGGCGGCCGTGGCGGACGGGTCACTCGAGTCCCCGGGCGATGGCCCGCCCTTCGTCACCGCGACCACGGTCGCCTCGTCCCTCATCAGCCTGGACTCGACCCCCGCACGAAGGAGTGATCCATGACCCGCGAAGCCATCCAGACGCCCGGGGCCCCGGCCGCCGTGGGACCGTACAGCCAGGCCATCGTGATCGACGGTTTCGTGTTCTGTTCCGGCCAGGCCGCGCTCGATCCGGTGACCGGCACGCTCGCCGAGGGCGGCATCGAGCCCGAGACGGAGCGCGTCATGTCGAACCTGACGGCCGTCCTGGAGGCCGCCGGATGCAGCTGGAGCGACGTGATCAAGAGCACGGTCTTCCTGACCGACATGGCCGACTTCGCCGTGATGAACGCGATCTATACGCGCTTCGTGTCGGAGCCCAAGCCGGCCCGCTCCACGGTCGCCGTCGCCGGCCTGCCGAAAGGTGCC
>JBKJXL010000150.1:0-4772 GCA_046716225.1 Candidatus Limnocylindrales bacterium
ATGCGTCGCCCCGACGATGATGACCACCTTCGGCTGGGCCGCCGCCGGCATGGCCGATACGGCCGGCACGAATGTGCCGAGCGCGGCGACCAAGGTCAAGATCAGGATGGCGACGGTCTTGCGCAATGTAGCTCCGGGCAGGGCGAACCGGGTGGGTCGGTCTCGAAGCGTGTTCCGTCAGGTCTCCAGGCTCAATCGCTGCATGGTCCCGAGCGGGCGTAGGCCCTTCGGGTCAGGGTTCGTGGCGCAGGCGCACCACCAGGTCCGCCAGCGATGGGTTGGATCGGTCCCGATCGGACAGGATCGGGCGCCCGTCCACGGTCGCGGCGACCGTCGGCCAGGGCACGGCAGCATCCGGATCGTCCCAGGCGAAGCCCAGTTCGTCCGAGCCGTCGTAGGCGTTCGTGACGAGGTACAGAAGCTGCAGCGGAGTGATGGCCAGGAACCCATGGGCGACGCCGCTGGGGATGACCACCCATTCGTCCGGCCCCAGCTCGCGCGTCTCGACCCGAGGCGTGGCTTCCCCCGCGCTGAGCATCGGGCGAAGGTCCACCAGCGCAACGACGGCCCGACCCGAGGTCACGACCCAGTAGTCGAGCTGGCGCCGGTGGACGTGCAATCCGCGCAGGACGCCGGCCGCCGAGTCGGACAGGTTGGCCTGGACGAACGACGCGGTCGCGCCCGCCGACATCCCGGCATCTGCCGGGTCGAGCGCGCCGAACAGATCGGCACGCCACAGCTCCCGGAACGCCCCCCGTTCGTCCGCGTGGCGGACCACCGCTCCGAACCGGACGCCGGGCAACACCGAGGCGGGTCGTGGCGAGTCGCTCATGCCGATCGCCGCCAGGCCTTGAGGAGTGCGGGGGCGTATTCGGCCATCGCCGCCGGCCACGACCGGAGCGGAGCGCCATGCGGGAGCGGGGTCGGAGCCAGGATGGCGCGCGGTGGCGCGACCGACGGCCGCGGCCATGCCGACGACGAGATGTCGACGACCTCGACCTGGATCTCCGCTCGTCGGATGACGTCGCGCGCCCAGACGGCCCGGGAGGCGAACCCACCGTTGACGATGTGGTGCGTTCCCCCGACCGCATCCTCTGCCAGCAGGTCCACGATGCCCTCGGCCAGGTCGTGCGTGTACGTGGGCGTCCCCCACTCGTCACCGACGACCATGAGCGGCTCCCCGGCCGTGCTGGCGCGGCCGGCGGCCGCCAGGATCCGCCCGGGGAAATCCGTCTCGGGCACGCCGAAGAGCCACGCCGTCCGGACGATCCCGAGCTGCCCGCCGGCCGAGGCGAAGGCGTCCGTCGCGGCCCGTTCCGCGGCCAGCTTGGAGGTCCCATATGAGTTGATCGGAGCCGGCTCGGCATCCGGGCCGTAGGCCTGGCCCTCCCCGAGCGACCCGTCGAAGACCTCGTTGGTGGACACGATCGCGAGATCGAGGCCCCTCTCGGCGCAGGCTCGAGCGAGCACCGCCGTCGCATGGCCGTTGCGGCGCATCGCGAGGTCTGGATCGCGCGCACAGCCGTCCACGTCCGTCCAGGCCGCGGCATGCACGACGACCTCCGGACGATCGCGATCGAGGCGGGCGCCGATGCCGTCGGGCGCATCCAGGTCGAATGCCGCTCGGTCCCAGGCGATCGGCCCTGCCGGTCCGGTGAACGGGGCGTCGGCGAGGGCGGCCACGAGCGCGCTCCCCAGCCGGCCTGCACCACCGGTCACCGCCACTCGCATCAGTCCGAGGGCGTCCCGGTCGCCAGGCGGTGACCGTACTGGCGATCGTAGTAGGCATCCCAGTCGCCGGAGCGCGCGGCCCGCCACCATGCCTCGTTGGCCCGATACCAGTCGACGGTGTCGGCCAGGCCGTCCGCGAAGGCGTGGCTCGGCGCCCACCCGAGAGTCGTCAGCTTGGAGCCGTCCATCGCGTAGCGGCGGTCGTGCCCCGGCCGGTCCTCCACGGTCCGGACGAGCGACCAGGGCTTGCCGAGCCGCTCGAGGAGGAGGGCCACCGTGTCGCGGTTGGCCATCTCCGTGCCGCCCGCGATGTTGTAGATCTCGCCGCTCACGCCGTGGCGCAGCACGAAGTCCACGCCGGACGCGTGGTCGGCCACGTGCAGCCAATCTCGGCGCTGCCGGCCATCGCCGTACATCGGCAACGGCGTGTCGTCCAACGCGTTCGTGATGAACAGCGGGATGAGCTTCTCGGGATGCTGGTGCGGGCCGTAGGTGTTGGAGCCGCGCGTCGTGACGGCATCGAGACCGTGGGTGACGACATAGCTCCGGACGAGCAACTCCCCGGCAGCCTTTGCGGCGGCATACGGGGACCGAGGCGCGAGCGCCGCGTCCTCGGTCGCATACCCGACGTCGATCGAGCCGTAGACCTCGTCGGTGGAGACCTGCAGGTAACGCGGGCGATGGGTCGCGGTCCGGGCCGCCTCGAGCAGGACGTGGACGCCGATGACGCCGGTCCGCAGGAACGCCTCCGGATCCAGGATGGACCGGTCCACGTGCGACTCCGCCGCGAAGTTGACGATCGCGTCGGCCGCGGCGACCAGCGGTTCGACGACGTCCGGATCCGCGATGTCCCCGCGCACGAACGTCAGCCGCGCGGCGAGGTCCGGGTCGGCACGGACCGCGTCGAGATTCGACTCGTTGCCGGCGTAGGTCAGCTTGTCGAGGACCGTGACCGTGGTCCCATCGCGCCTGGCCAGGATGTCGCGGACGTAGCAGGAGCCGATTAACCCGGCCCCGCCCGTGACCAGCAGCCGCCCGAAGGCGCGGTCCGTCATTTCCTTCGATCAGCCCACCGGTCGGACGACGGGTGGCGCCAGGCGACCCTCGGCGTCGTCGGCGGCCGCCAGTTCCGCCGCGCGGAGCAGCGATGGCACGGTCCCGGCATCCGTCCAGTGGCCGTCGTAGACCTGGGTGAAGAGGCGGCCTCCCGGGATGTAATGGTTGAGGACGTCGGTGATCTCGAACTCACCTCGACCGGACGGCGCCAGCCCTTCGATGACGTCGAACACGTCCGGGCGTAGGAAGTAGACGCCGATCGGGATGAGGTCGCTCTTGGGTTCGGCCGGCTTCTCCTCGAACCCGACGACCCGGCCCTCGGCATCGAGTTCCGCCACACCGAAGCGCTGCGGGTCCGGGACCTGGTATAGCAGCGTGCCCGCCCCGAACGGGCCGGCCTCGAACGCTGCCGCCACGGCGTCGAGCCGGTCGCCGCGCAGGATGTTGTCGCCGAGGACGACGCAGAATGCATCGTCGCGGACGAAGTCGCGGGCCAGACCGATGGCATGGGCGATCCCCAGCGCGCCCGGTTGGTAGCGATACGTCAGATCCAGGCCGAAGTGCGAGCCGTCCGCGAGCAGTTCCACGACGTCGCCCACGCTCTTGCCGCCGATGACCACCATGACCTCGCGGATACCCATCCCGGCCAGCGTGTCGATCGGGTAGTAGATCATCGGTCGGTCGTAGATCGGCAGCAGGTGCTTGTTGGTGACGATCGTGAGGGGGAACAGGCGGGTGGCGGTGCCACCGGCAAGGACGATGCCCTTCATCGCTCGAAGCGTAGCAGCCGAGTGGGGCGTGCGCGGGTCCTCTCCCCAGGCCGATGACAAGCTCCTATGGTTGTCAAGCGGCGACGGCCCAACCCTCCTGACCAGCCTGGAGGAGTCGGAAGACCGGACGGGACACCCGATGCTTGAGGCAGCGGATCGCCTCGGGCCAGCTTTGGCCGTTCGCGCGCTTGCGGGCGATGTATGCCTGGGCCGGCGGGTGGTGCCAGGCCTGCGACAGAGCGATCGTGTACAGGGCCCGGTTGAGGCGTCGGTTGCCACCGCGGTTGAGGCGCATCCGCTGGATCGCGCCCGATGAGGCCGGGATGGGCGCGACCCCGGCCAGCATGGCGAACGCCGCCGGCGAGCGGAAGCGGGTCACATCGCCGGTCTCGGCCACCAGTCGGGCGGCGGTCAGGACGCCGACCCCAGGCAAGTCCAGGAGCGGGTGGCCGGCCACGAGGCCGGCGATCGTCCGCTCCAGCACGGCCGCTCGATCGCCCAGCAGCCGGACCTCGGCCAGGAGCGAGCGGGCCAGATCGGCGCGGACCCCGGGAGTCTCGGCCAACGCTTGCTCGATGGTCTCGAGTTGGCGGCGGCTGACCAGCTGATTGGCGGCCAGGCCATACCCCGGCAGCAGGACGACGAGATGCGCGTGGAGCCGGTTGCGTGCCCGGGTCTGAGCGTGGATGAGGTCGTCTCGAGCATCCGCCAGCAGGCCGAGCTCGGTCGTCCGGTCCTCGAGCCGGACCGGTGGCAGGTCGGGTTCACGGAGGGTCACCCGGGCGATGGCCAGGGCATCGCCGGGGTCGCTCTTGCCGGGGCGCCGGCTGCGGCTCCGCTCGCGGCGGCTCAGCTGGGGTGGCACCTCACGCACGCGGTGACCGCTCGCCACCAGGTGCTGGGCCAGCGGCGCCCCATACGAGGATGAGCCCTCGATCCCGATGATCGCGCCCGGGCTGACGGCATCGGCCCACGCTGCAAGCTCGGCGAAGCCCGCCCGGCTGCAGTCGAAGGTGCGCTCCTCGATCGGTGTCCCCACATCGTCGACGGCGCACGCCGCGAGGGTCCGCTTATGCGTATCGATCCCGATGGCTGGCATGCCGCTCACCTCCGGCCGATGGCCGCGTACGATGGGGATGGACCGGTCGGGCAGCAGTGCGTTGAAGTCAAAGCCACGCTCCTATGAGGCCACGGCCGGTCCGCTCGCTCCAGGGA
>JBKJXL010000151.1:0-4268 GCA_046716225.1 Candidatus Limnocylindrales bacterium
GCTCATGGGTGTTCGATGCTCCTGACTGACTTGTGACTTGCAATCTACTACTAACCTCGTACCGTGACAAGCCCCGGACGCGCCCGTACCATCGACCCGATGGCTCGATCGACCGTGCGCCCCGCCACGACCCCGCTGGAGGCCGCACTCGAGCGCGTTGGGGATCGCTGGAGCCTCCTGGTGGTCGAGGCCCTGCTGGACGGCCCGCGGCGGTTCAACGAGCTCGGTGAGGTTGTCACCGGGATCGCGCCGAACATCCTGTCAGACCGACTGCGGCGTCTCGAACGTGGCCGGATCGTCGTGGCGACGCCATACCAGGAGCGACCGCAACGGCTGTCGTATGCCCTCACCGCGGACGGGCGCGACCTCGCGTCGGCGCTTCGTCTGCTCGCGGACTGGGGCGCGCGAACCGCGGGCGGGGACGCCGAGCCCATCCGGCATGGGACGTGCGGCACCCCACTCGAGACCCGCTGGTTCTGCCCGACCTGCGAGATCGCCGTGGACGACCCGGACGCCGACGAGTCGCGGAGCCTCTGATGGCGAACCCGCGCGCCAAGGTCCGATCCTCCGCCACGGACGCGCTGGACGGCCTGCTGCGTGACGGGATGCGCATCGCCGCGGGCGGGTTCGGCCTGTGCGGGATCCCTGAGAACCTCATCGCGGCCGTCGTGGCGAGTGGCGTGACCGACCTGACGATCATCGGCAACAACGCAGGGGTGGACGACTTCGGGATGGGGCTGCTGCTGCCCGGTCGTCAGGTCCGGAAGATCGTCGCGTCGTACGTCGGAGAAAACCGTGAGTTCGAGCGCCAGGCGCTGGCGGGTGAGATCGAGCTCGAACTCGTCCCGCAGGGCACGCTTGCGGAACGACTGCGGGCGGGAGGTGCCGGGATCCCCGGGTTCTACACGCGGACGGGCTATGCCACCACGCTCGCTGAGGGCAAGGACGTCCGCGACTTCGGTGGCCGCGAGTACGTCTTGGAGGAAGGCATCCGCGCCGACCTGTCGCTTGTGAAGGCCTGGAAGGGCGACACTGCCGGGAACCTCGTCTATCGCAAGACGGCCCGCAACTTCAACCCGATGATCGCGATGTGCGGTGAGGTCACGGTCGCCGAGGTAGAGCACCTCGTCGAGGTGGGGGACCTGGATCCGGACGAGATCGATACGCCGGGCATCTACGTCGATCGGATCGTGGCCGGGGCTCGGTATGAGGGTCGCATCGAATTCCGGACCGTGGCCAGCGCGGATGCGGGCGCCGCCCCGTCCCCGGCCGCTTCACCGACCCGCGACCTGATGGCCCGCCGCGCTGCCCAGGAATTACGTGATGGCGACTACGTCAACCTCGGCATCGGCATCCCGACCCTCGTCGCCAACCACATCCCCGACGGCATCGACGTCGTGCTCCAGTCCGAGAACGGGCTACTCGGGATCGGGCCGTTCCCTGCGGACGATCAGGTGGATCCGGATCTCATCAACGCCGGCAAGCAGACCGTGACGGCCATCCCGGGTGCCAGCTTCTTCTCCAGCGCGGACTCGTTCGCGATGATCCGTGGCGGTCACATCGACATCGCCATCCTCGGCGGCCTGGAGGTCTCCGAGCACGGCGACCTCGCGAACTGGATGGTGCCGGGCAAGATGGTCAAAGGCCCCGGCGGCGCGATGGATCTCGTGTCGGGCGTCGGTCGGGTCATCGTCCTCATGGACCACAACGCCAGGGACCGCAGCCCCAAGATCCTGCCCGAGTGCACCCTGCCGATCACCGGCCGCGCCGTCGTGAACAAGATCATCACGGACCTGTGCGTCTTCGAGGTCGTCCCGGGCGAGGGCCTGCGGCTGGTCGAACTCCATGCTGGCGTCTCGGTGGATGAGGTGCGAGCCCGGACCGGCTGTGACTTCACGGTTGCGCTCGGCTGAGGCCGATCGGTCGCCCGGCTACACTCGATATCGATGGACGACGAACCCTGGGAACCGGGGATGCCCGTGCTGGATCGCCAGACCGTGCCGGAGCCGGCGCTGCGCGTGCGGACGGCGGCCGGCGAGCTTCCGCCGAGCCTGCTGGGCCTTCCGGCGCGGTCAGTCCCGGAGACCGCCCCGACGCCGCTCCAGCGCCACTACATCAACCTCAGCGTCATCGTGCTCATCTGCGGCGCGATCGCGATCTCGGCTCTGGAGCTCGGGGCGCCGCTCGGCAGCCCGCTGGTCAAGCTGTGCGTGATCATCGCGACGCCGCTACTCCTCATCACGACCGGTGACGCGGTCCTGCGGATCTGGCGTTCGGCCTGGGCCTGGATGCCGGTCGATCGCGGTCGTGGCCTGTTCCGGCTCGCCTGGGTCGCCGTGAGCGTCGTCGGGCTGACGGCGCTGACCATCGCGGCGATCGTGGTCCTGCTGGCGTGATGCGCCATGGATGAGTTCGAGCGCGGGCCGGACGGTCGCTCCACCAACCTCGCCAGCGGCGGCGGCGTGCCGCCCTGGATGGCTTCGAGCCTCAACTTCTGCTCACGCTGTGGCATGCAGCTGGAGTTCGGGGCCATCGACGGCGAAGACCGCGAGCGCCTGGCGTGTCCCGACTGCGGCCACATCGCCTATGTGAACCCGCGCCTCGTGGTCACCGTATTCCCGATCACCGAGGCCGGCGAGCTCGTCCTCATCCGGCGCGGTATCGAGCCCGGCAAGGGCTGGTGGGCGCAGCCGGGCGGGTTTCTCGAGGTGGACGAGACGGTCAACCAGGCGGCGATCCGCGAGACCGGGGAGGAGACCGGGCTGTTGGTCGAGCCGAACGAGATCATCGGTCTCTACACGCGACTCGAGGCGGCCGTCGTCACCATCGCCTTCGAAGCGCGGATCGTCGGCGGGCTGGCGACGCCCACCCGCGAAGCGACTGAGATCAAGGCCTTCGCTCCGGAGGACATCCCGTGGTCCGGCATCGCGTTCTCGACCACGACCTGGGCGCTGCGAGACTGGCTGGATCGGCGCCGGCCGGACCTTCGATGGCCTGACGAGGACAGCGGCGGCTGACGCGAACTTCGGCCGTGCCCGTTGGCGCGCGCGTTACTGTCAGGCGCACCATGCAAATGAGCGAAGCGTGGAGTTGGACCCGAACTGCCTGTTCATGCAGCCTGGTCTTTGGTCCACGAGGCATTCGTGCCGGATCCGCTCCTAACAGGCGCGGGCCGGGTACGTGGCAGCGCAGCCGGCCGCGCGGCCTCCTAGCTCAGGTCGATGAAGACGTTCTTCGTTTCGGTGTACAGGTCCAGCGCGCCCATCCCTAGCTCGCGCCCGATGCCCGACATCTTGTAGCCACCGAACGGCGCTTCCGTGTGGACCGAGCTGTTCGAGTTGACACTGATGACGCCGGCCTGGAGGGCCTTCGCGGCCCGCAGTGCCTTGCCGATGTCGCGGCTCCAGATCGAGCCCGACAGGCCGTACGGCGTCGCGTTCGCCAGCCGAAGCGCCTCCTCCTCGGTGGCGAACGGGATTATCGACACGACCGGACCGAAGATCTCCTCGCGCGCGATGCGCATGTCGTTCGAGACGCCATCGAAGACGGTCGGCATGAGGTAGGCCCCCTTCGCCAGGGCCGGATCGCTGGGCTCATCGCCGCCGATGACGATGGTCGCGCCCTCGCCGAGCCCGATCTCGATGTAGTCCTTCACCCGGTCGCGCTGCTTGAAGCTGACGAGCGTGCCGACTTCTGTAGTGTCGTCGGCCGGGTCGCCGACCTTGATGTTGCGTGTCGCCTCGGTGAACAACTCCACGACGCGTTCGTGCGCGGATCGCTCCACGAGGATCCGGCTGCGAGCGCAGCAATCCTGGCCCGTGTTGTCGAAGACCGAATACGGCGACTCGCGGGCGAATTTCTCGAGGTCCGCGTCGGCGAACACGATGTTGGGGCTCTTGCCGCCCAGCTCGAGTGAGATCTTCTTGATGTTGCCCGCGGCCAGTCGCATGATCTCCTGGCCGGTCGTCGTCTCGCCAGTGAAGGCGACCTTGCCGATCCCGGGATGTGCCGCGATCGACGCGCCAGCGGTGCCGCCTGGACCGGTCACGACATTCAGGACACCGGCCGGCATCCCGGCTTCTAGCGCCAGCTCGCCGAGCCGCAGCGCCGTCAGCGGGGAGTAGCTGGCGGGCTTGAGGATCGCCGCGTTCCCCGCGGCGAGGGCGGGCCCCAGGTTCCAGGAGGCCATGAGGATCGGGAAGTTCCAGGGCACGATCAGGCCGACGACGCCGATCGGCTCGCGGAGCGTGAAGTCCAGGCCCGGCTTC
>JBKJXL010000152.1:0-13528 GCA_046716225.1 Candidatus Limnocylindrales bacterium
TTGCCGATCGCGCCTGGACGAACCCGGGCGAATCGGGCGATGGCAAGGAGACGAACGGGGTCGATGACGACGCGAACGGCTACATCGACGACGTCAACGGGTGGGACTTCTGCAACGGCGACAACACCGTCCACGACTTCGACGAGGACTTCCACGGCACCCACGTCGCCGGCACGATCGCCGCGTCGCTGGACGGACAGGGCGTCGTGGGGGTCGCCCCGTCCGTGACGATCATGGCGGTGAAGTTCCTCGACAGCGGCAATGCCTGCGGCCTGACCTCGATGGCCGTCGAGGCGATCGAGTACGCCAAGTCGTTCGGCGTGGTCATCTCCAACAACTCCTGGGGCGGACGCGGTTCCGCCGAGGACTTCCAGCCGCTGGCCGACGCCATCGCCGACTCCGGGATGCTGTTCGTGACCTCCGCCGGGAACGAGGGCATCGACAACGACAACGACCCGTTCCCGGCGTTCCCGAGCTCCTTCGACCTGCCGAACATCGTGTCGGTCGCCGCCGCGGACCTCGATGGCGGGATCGCCGACTTCAGCAACGTCGGGGCGACCACCGTCGACATCGCCGCGCCCGGCGTCGACATCCTGAGCAGCTTGCCCGCGGACTCGTTCTTCCCGGTCGGCTGGGGCTGGCTCGATGGCACGTCCATGGCGGCACCGCACGTCACCGGCGTCGCGGCCCTGGTCGCGTCGGAGAACCCGGCGTTCCAGGTGTCGGCCGGCGTGGGCGGCCTGCGCTCGCGTCTCCTGTCGGCCTCGAAGGCGCTGCCGCTCTCGGTCGGCGACACGGCGACCGGCCGGATCGTCGACGCGCGGTTCGCGCTCGATACCGTGGCACCGACCGCGCAAGCCCCCAACAGCCATGCGTTCTCGGTCGGCAGCATCATGGGGACGTCGACCATCAGCACGACGATCGGCTGGCCGGCCGCGAACGATGACGCTTCAGGCGTTCGGAACTACACGCTCGAGCAGCAGATCAACGCTGGGAGTTTCGCGCCCGTCCTCGCTGGAACGACCGGCCGGAGCGCGACCCGAACCCTGACCTTCAACGCCTCCAACCGGTTCCGGGTCAAGGCGATGGACCGGGCGGGCAACTTCAGTGCCGCCATGACGGGCCCGACGGTCATCCCGAAGCTGTACCAGGAGTCCACGTCGCTCGCGACCTACAGCGGCACATGGTCGACAGCGAACTACGCGTCGGCGTCCGGCGGCCGGGAGCGCTACGCCACGCGAGCCGGGGCATCGGTCACCTTCCGGTTCATCGGCCGGGCAGTCGCGGTCGTCGCACCGAAGGGCTCCACCCGCGGGAGCGCGAAGGTCTACGTCGACAACGTGTACGCCGGAACCATCAGCCTGTATCGATCGTCGACGGTGAATCGCGTCGTGGTGTTCGGCAAGAGCTGGACCGCGAGCGGCACGCACACGGTCAAGCTGGTGCTCGTGGGGACGTCGGGCCGGCCGCGCGTCGACATCGACGCCTTCGCTGTCCTTCGGTAGCGGACCCGGTCAGCTGCCCCGATATGTCGTCATCCCGTAGGACGAGAGCAGCAGCGGGACGTGGTAGCTCCTGCCTGTGTCCGTGACTCGCAGGTCCACCGCGATCCGCCGGAAGAAGGCGCCGTCCGGACCGTCCGGACCGCTGTCGCCCAGGCGGAACTCAAGGCGGTAGTCCCCGGCCGTCAACGGCCGCTCGAGGAGATCCCGGACGCGTCCGTCGCCATCGGTCAGCGCCTGGGTCATCCGGACGGGCCTGCCGACATCGTCCACTTTCGAGAGCGTGACGCGGACGCCGACCGCAGGCGCCCCACGTTCCGTGTCCAGCACGTGCGTGGAGATCGTGGGTGGGGTCTCGTCCGGGCTTGCGGCCACGCTATCCTCCGCGCATGACGACCTTGCGGATCGAAGTCGGCGACCTCCACTTTAGCGCCCGCTGGGAGGCGGCCGCTCCCCGGACGATCGAGATCATCCGGCGGATGCTCCCCATCGACTCGAGGCTCATCCACTGCCGCTGGACCGGCGAGTCCACGTGGATCCCGTACGGGGACTTCCGCCCGGACCTCGAGTACGAGAATCACACCTCGCATCCCGCCCCGGGCCAGCTCGCCATCTACCCCGGCGGCATCAGCGAGTGCGAGATCTTCTTCCCGTACGGTGGCTGCTCGCTCGCGTCCAAGGTGGGCCCGCTGGCGGCCAACCACTTCGCCACGGTCGTCCCCGACGACGGCTGGGCGGACCGACTTCGGGAGGTCGGCCGGCGCTGCCTGTGGGACGGAGCGCAGGCCATCCGGATCGTGGAAGTCGAGGAGGGCTGAGATGGACGTGAGCCTGCTGACGCTCCTGGTCCCGATCGCGATCGTCATCTTCCTGGTCGGGTTGGTCGTCGTCATCGCGAACGGCCGACGCAGCGGCGTTGACGAAGCCGCGATCCGCGGCGCCGATGCCAACCGCTCACAGACGACCGGCGACACGGCCGGGTTCGGTGGCACACACCCGGTCGACGCCGATCCGCCGCGGCCGCCTGACGGTGACAGCTGGGGCGACGATGGCGGCGGCGGGGACGGGGGCGACGGCGACTGACCCGAGGCCGGCGACCGACCCGAGGGGGCCGCGCCGATCTGCCGTTCCCAGCTGATCTCGAGTTCTATGCTGATCTCGACTTCTCCGCCAAACCGAAAGCCGTGGTTACCGTAGGCGCCGTGGTGGCCCGGGTGCCGGTCGACAGCGAGGCCGGCCACCACCCCAGCGAGCGTGGTTCGTGCGACGCAGTCGGCCTGCGCCGGCCCGGACGGGCCATCCGCGCCGCCTTAAGGATCTGATCGTTTCGTTCTGGCGGACTTCGAGGGCTGCCTGCCGGCGGCGGACTGCGAGGGCGTCGGCCCGCGGAGCGAGCGCGAGGACCCTTGCTCAGGACGTCATCGTGACCGGGCACTTCGACCACCAGGCCGCGCAGTCGTGCAAGGGGGTTTCGACCGAGGTACTAGTCCCGCTCGATCCGGCGCAGATCGTGCATCTGTGCCGCGCGACGTTCGTCATCACGGATGTCGAGCCCGACGGATCCCTGCCGAACAGGGCTCGGCCGACGCTATCCTCCGCGGATGACGGCGTCGTTCGATCTCCTGGTCCGTGGCGGGACGGTGGTGACCGCGAGCCGTTCGCGACGGGCGGATGTGGCCGTCAACGACGGCCGGATCAGCGCGATCGAAGGCGATCTCAGTGGGCTGGCCGATCAGGCCCGCGAGGTCGTGGATGCGACCGGGATGCTGCTCCTTCCCGGCGTCGTCGATGTCCATACCCACACCCGCGTCGCCTCGGACGCGTCGCCGGACCGGTTCTTCCAGGACTCGGTCGCGGCCGCGTTCGGTGGCACGACGACGTTCCTGTCGTTCAACAACCCCGGGACCGGCTCGTCCCTGGCCGCCGAACGGAGCCTGCTGACCGGTCTGCGCGAGTGGCGCTCGGCCACCGACTCGGACAGTGCCATCGACTACGGGTTGAGCCTCGTCGTGAGCGGCCGGATGGACGACCCGCTTGCCGAGCTGCCGGCCACCATCGAAGCTGGCGTGTCGACCTCGAAGGCGTTCATGGTGTTCGACTTCCGCCTGGCCGATCGCGCGCTGTACGAGTCGATGGCGCTCATGGGCGCCAGCGGCGGGATGCTCCAGGTCCATTGCGAGGATCCGGTCCTGCTTGATACCGCCGTTGCGGCGGCACTCGCACGTGGCGATGTGGCTCCGCGGTTCCACGCGGGAACGCGGCCACCGTACGTCGAGGCGGTCGCGACCGCGCGGGCGATGGCGTTTGCGCGCTCCGCCGATGCGCCGGTGCACATCGTCCACCTGTCGTCAGCCGCCGCGCTGGAGGAAGTCCGTCGGGCCCGGGCCGCCGGCGTCCGGGTCTCGGCCGAAACGTGCCCGCACTACCTCGTCCTGACTGAGGAACGCTACGACGATCCGGATCCCGCGTCGTGCGCCCGGTATGTCATCGCGCCACCGCTCCGGTCCGCGGCCGATCGCGACGCGCTATGGGCGGGGCTGGCGGACGGATCCCTGGACCTCGTGGCGACCGATCACGTGCCAGATCGCCTGGACACCGAGAAGGCGGCGGCCGCGAAGGGCGTGCCGTTCAACGAGATCAGCAACGGGGCGCCCGGCATCGAGACGCTCCTGGCGATCGTCTACTCGGAGGGCGTCGCGAGAGGTCGCCTCAGCCTCGAGCGGTTGGTGGACCTGCTCTCGACCGCACCCGCGCGGCGGTTCGGCATGGCATCGAAAGGGGCGCTGGACGTGGGCCTCGATGGCGACCTCGTCGTGTTCGATCCCGGCGCCCGACGAACGATGCGTGCTGCGGACCTCCACCACACCAGCGATTACACGCCGTACGAGGGCTTCGAGATCCACGGGGCCGTCCGCGACGTGTTCGTTCGTGGACGGGGCGTCATCCGGGGCGGCGCGTTCGTGGGGACGCGCGGATCCGGTCGGTTCGTGGAGCGTGGCGCGCCGGACGGCTGACCGTCAGCTGTGCGGGGCCGGGGCGTCGCGTGTGCAGCACATGACCGTATCGGCCGAGACAGCCCCTCTCGATGACGGTGTGGTGCATCCGATGCACCGAACGGCGACGGAGCCCCGCTGCGTTGGCCGCGAGGGTCATGGGATGCCCCAAACGGCCCGGGAGCCGGCCCTGCTTGTTCCAAATGGTCACCCCATGCACCTGGCGGATGCGGCAGTGCACCTGGCGGATGCGGCATGCACCTGGCGGCAGTGCACATGGCCAGGCGTCAGCGTCGGTGCCGGAGGGCTCTCGCGACGACTCCGACGAGCAATCCGGCCAGCCACACCAGCGGGATCCCGAAGACCGCGACCTGCAGCAGAGCGACGTTCGCATCGCCGGCCACCGAGCACGGGCCGGTCTGGAAATAGCAGGCATCGGCGGCGCGCAGGAACCCGACCACGGCGAGGATCGCCAGGACGCTCGCCACGATGGCCATGATCGTCGTCCAGACGAGGAACGCCCGAAGCCAACGGTCACTGAGTCGGCGCCCCATCACCTACCCGGGCTGACGCGCGACGAATTCGAACAAGTGCCAGTGCTTGGGGCCCGAGGCCGCGACGCCGTCCTCGTCGCTCTCATCGAAGGCCACGATCTCGAGCCCGACGAGCAGATGTTCGACCGCCGACCGATCGTGGAAGTTCATCTCGGGATCCGATGCCCACGTGTCGTTGTGACCGAACAGGTTTGCCGCCAGGATGGCGCCCGGTCGCAGCGACTTGCGGATCTGCGACCACGTCGACGTGAACGCGTGCGGCGAGACGAAGGGCAGGCTGTACCCAGCGTAGGCGAGGTCCACAGATGGAAGGGCTGCCCGCTCGATCGTCAGGGTCTGGATCTCCAGGCTGGCCGCGTGCTCCGGCGCGACACGTTCCTGGATGAGCTCGGCCGAGACCGAGGACGAGTCCACGGCCGTCACGCGCCAGCCGCCGCCGAGGAGCGCGAGCGTCTCCGTCCCGTCACCGGCACCGAGATCGACCGCCACGCCGGCGGGCCGGTCGCCCCATGCGGCGAGCGCGCTGGCCAGCAACGGCCGTGGCTGGCGCCCGCTGATGACCTGGTAGTAGGCGGCCCAGTCGACGTCCATCAGTCCAGCAGCGCGTACGCTCGAAGCGTGAGGAATTCGGCGAAGTCGTCGCCAAGGACCAGCCGATCCAGCAGGTCGGCGGCCTCCTCGAGGCGTCCCTGCGCCCGCCCGCCGAGGCGTTCCAGCTCGTCGTCGCGGATGGCAGCGTACCGACCCGGCCCGAAAGCAGCCCCGTCGTCGAGCACGACCGCCTGCGTGATCCACAGCCACAGCTGGGAGCGGCTGATCTCGGCGGTGGCCGCATCCTCCATGAGGTCGTCGATGGCGGCGGCGCCCACACCGCGCAGCCACGAGTCCAGATAGGCCAGCGCCACCCGGATGTTGGCCCGGACGCCGGCTTCGGTGACGCGGCCACCCGCTACGCTGAGATCCAGCTGGTCCGCCGCCACGACCTGGACCTCCTCGCGCCGCCGTTCCTTCTGGTTCGGGCGTGCGCCCAGCACGCCATCGAAGACCTCGAGCGCGACCGACACGAGGTCCGGGTGCGCGACCCACGTGCCATCGAAGCCGTCGCGGCTTTCGCGCTCCTTGTCGGCGCGGACCTTCTCGAGCGCCGTCTCGGTGACGACCGGATCGCGGCGGTTCGGGATAAACGCCGCCATCCCGCCGATCGCGTGCGCCCCGCGCCGATGGCAGGTCTGGACGAGGAGCTCCGTGTAGGCCCGCGTGAAGGGCACGGTCATCGTGAGTTGGCCGCGATCAGGCGAGGCGATGGCCGGATCCGTGCGGAACTTCTTGATGGCACTGAACAGGTAGTCCCAGCGGCCGGCGTTGAGGCCCGCGGCGTGCTCGCGCAGCTCGTACAGGATCTCGTCCATCTCGAAGGCGGCCAGGATCGTCTCGATGAGGACGGTCGCCCGGACCGACCCACGAGGGATCCCGAGCGCCTCCTGGCCGTGGAGGAAGACGTCGTTCCAGAGCCGCGCCTCGTGGTGCGATTCGAGCTTGGGTAGGTACACATACGGGCCGCTGCCAGCATCGATCGCCGCCGCGCCCGAATGGAACAGGTACAGCCCGAAGTCGAACAGCGACGCCGAGACCGGCGCCTCGTCGACAAGCAGATGCGACTCGATCAGGTGCCAGCCGCGCGGCCGCACGACCAGCGTGGCGCGATCGTCGTTCAGGCGATAGGCCTTTCCCTCCGGCGAATCGAAGGTGAGCGTGCCCCGCGTGGCTTCGGCGATCGCCGCCTGGCCTTCGATGACGTTCGCCCAGGTGGGCGACAGCGCATCCTCGAGGTCCGCCATGAACACCCGCGCCCCGGAGTTGAGGGCGTTGATCATCATCTTCGGCTCGGCTGGGCCGGTGATCTCGACCCGTCGGTCGTCGAGGTCGCCGGGCGCCGGCGCGACCACCCAATCCGACTCGCGGACGTGTGCCGTGGCGACCAGGAAGTCCGGCCGGACGCCCGCGTCCAGCTCGGCCTGGCGCTCCTCGCGCCGCTTCAGCAGGTCCAGGCGAAGCGCCCCGAACCGTCGCTGGAGGTCCGCCACGAAGGCCAACGCCTCGGCCGTCAGGATCCGGTCCGACCCCGGGACGGCCGGGCCGGTGACGACGACGCCGTCGGGCAACGCCAGGCTGCCGCTCATGTCAGGCCTCGCCGCGACGCACGGTGCCCTCGATGAGTCCGTACGGCTCGACCGTCGGCGTGTAGATCTCGCGGTCGTTCTGGAGGCCGAACGGGGACAGGTCCACCAGCCAGTGGTGGACGTTCGGCAGCACCAGCCGGATCTCCCGGACCTCGTCGTGCGCCTGGAGGACACCGTTGGCCAGGATCCAGATCGAGGCCTGGATGCTGGGGCCGTCGTGATCGGCCCAGGTCTCGAGCAACGTGCTGCGGATGGCCTCGAACGACACGTCCGCGTCGACGTCCGGCGAGCCGTACGTCCAGATCGCCGTCATCCTGGTGGCGGCCATCCGATCGTCGGTATCGGGCAGTGTCGTGTACTCGTCGCGCGGGAAGCCTTCGAAGGACGAGCGGGTCGTCTTGAGCACGAAAAGGTCCTCGACACCGGCCTCGATGAGGGCACCGTCCGCCGTACACGCAACGGTCGCCACACGTGTTCCCTCCCCGCTCCGGGCGAAGGCGTCGCGCGCCGGCGTCCCGGCCAGCGCGATGGCCCGCCACCCATGTTCTCGCACGTTGACCGTGGCTCGCGCCACCTGCGAGAACGCCAGGAAGTGCTCCGCGAGCGCCCGGGCAAACGCCTCGATCGAGCCGCCGAGGTGGTCCTTCGCGAAGGCGTACGTCGTGTTCTTCATGGTGTCCGTCGCGATGACATTCGTGTTGTCGCCGTCCGTATGCGCGGCCACGAAATCGCCCTCCAGGGCGACCGCGACGGTCAGATCGCGGACGCCGTGCGGCGTGGCCGAGCGATCCACCCGCATCAACCGGATCGCGGCCTTGCCGTATCGGGTGGTTCCGAGTTCGATCACGACGTCTCCCCGTTGGTGCGATCCAGGGTCGCCAGGCGGTCGCGCGCGATGTCCACCACCGCATCGAGCGCTCGATGGAGCTCCGTGTCGCGGTCCTCCCCCAGGGCCGCCGCCATGTCGGGCAGCAGCGTCTCACGGGTACGTCCGGCCACGAAGACACAGTAGCGGAACCCGAACGTGGCTTCGTAGGTGTCGTTGAGTCGCGCGAGCTCGGCCGCGACATCGGTCGGGTCGGCCACGGCCTCGGCGTCCGCGTCAGCGTCGTCATAGCCCTGCTCCACGTACGACATCGCCGACACCGTGCCCGGCGCGGCCCCCAGGCGCGGATGCGCATCGATGAGCTCGATCTGCTCGCCCTCGGGCATCGCGTGGGCGATGGCTCGAGCCCGCGTGAACAGGTCCTCGCGGGTCTCGAATGGGCGGGCCCCCGCGAGTCGCGCCAGGAACTGCGGCGCGCCTTCGAACAGCGGCGCGAGCGCGGCGGCATGGGCATCGTCGGTCGGGGCGTCCAGCATGAGGTCCCCGCTCACCAGCCGCCGGCCTCGCGGATGAGTCGGTGGAGGATCCGGGCCGCCACCACGCGGCGATACTCGGCCGTCGACCGGACGTCGTCGATCGGGTGGATCTCGGCGGCCAGCGTCTCGGCCGCGAGGTCCGCCGTCTCGGGGACCGGCCAGCGACCCTCGATCGCGGTCTCCGTGGCGATCGCGCGGATCGGGGTCGCGGCGACGGACCCGAGCGCGACCCGGACATCGCGCCAGCCGCTCATCGCGGGGGTCTCGGTCCAGGCCATCGCGAGGACGACCTTGCTGATCGCCTGGGCGCGGCGCGTGCCGACCTTTCGGTAGCGGACCTCCCGACCGCCGGTGAGCGGGACGTGGATCCGGACGAGCAACTCGTCCGGTGCGAGGGCGGTCCGGCGGTAGCTCGGCCAGAAGTCGGCGGCGGCGACCGTTCGCTCGCCACGGACCGAGCCCAGCACGAACGACGCGTCCATCGCGAGCAGGACCGGCAGGGTGTCACCGGCCGGCGAGGCGTTGGCGATGTTCCCGCCGAGCGTGCCGCGATTCTGGATCTGGGCGGCCCCGATGGTCCCGGCGGCCTCTACCAGCGCGGGCAGGTGTTCGCGACACAGCGCCGATCGCCGGATCTCCGTGTAGGTCGTCAGGGCACCGAGGGTGAGGCCCTCGCCGTCGGCGGCGATGCCACGCAACTCGTCGAGCCGCCACAGGTCGACGGCCCGGGCCGGCGGCTCGCCCAGCTCCCCGGTCAGGGCAACGAGCAGGTCCGTGCCACCCGCCACAGGACGAGCGGGCGGTTGCTCGGCCATCGCGGCATACGCGTCCGCGAGAGATGCGGGGCTCGTGACGGGCGGTTCGACGGGCATGGAGGGTGGCGGCTAGTCCCGGCCGCGTCGTCGGCGCGCACCGAAGAACAGCAGCAGAAGCCCGGCGACGATCCCGAAGCCAGCGGCCAGCTGGTTCGGTGTGAACGCCACGGTCTGTTCTCGCGGCAACTCCCCGGTGGCCGGCACCTCGGCGTTCGGACCCGTGCCGTTGGTCGGGACCGCGATCCGATCCGTGTCCTCGCTCATGTCAGGCCTCCGTACGGCGACGCGCGGCGAGCGCGATGGCATCGATGATCTTCGTGTAGCCGGTGCAGCGGCACAGGTTGCCGGCGATCGCGCCGCGGATCGCGTCCTCGTCGGGACCGCCGCCGGCATCGAGGTAGGCGCGCGCGGACAGCAGCATCCCCGGCGTGCAGATCCCGCACTGGGCGCCGCCGGTCTCCAGGAACGCGGCCTGCAGGTCATCGAGTCCGACGGGTGCGTTCGAGGCGCCCTCGCCCCCGTTCGCACGCGCGCCCAGACCCTCGACCGTCCGCACGTCGGCGCCATCCACCTGGCAGATCGGGACGAGACACGCATCCACGGGCGCGCCGTCGAGCAGGACCGTGCAGGCGCCACATTCGCCCTCGCCGCAGCCTTCCTTCGTGCCGGTCAGCGCGAGGTCCTCACGCAGGACATCGAGCAGGCGGCGCATGCCGGGGACATCGACCTCGGCGACGGCCGCGTTGACCGTGAAGCGGTAGACGCTCATGCGGAGGCCCCTCCCGCGGCGCCGGCTGGAGGTCGCGCCGGCTCGGAGGCGCCCGGCCGCAGCCCGGCCACGGCCGGCAGCCCGGCCATCGCGGCGAGGATCCGTTCCGGGCTGGCCGGCAGGTCGTGGATCCAGACGCCGGTCGCGTCCGCGATGGCGGCGACCACCGCGGGTGCCCCCACGTCCATCGGCAGTTCCCCTACCCCCTTCGCGCCGTGCGGAACGGACCCGAACGGCGCCTCGACCAGGATCGTCGAGATCCGCGGGGCATCGAGTGCGGTCGGGATGATGTACGTCGCGAGCCGGTCGTTGAGGTACCGGCCGTCGCGCAGCTTGATCTCCTCGATCGTGGCGTACCCGACGGCCTGCAGCGTCCCGCCCTCCACCTGTCCCTCGGCCAGGATCGGATGGATGACCGTGCCGATGTCGTCCGCAGCGACCACGTCCCTGACATGGACCTCACCGGTATCCAGGTCCACGTCAACCCGGGCGACGCAGGCGGCCCAGCCGAACGCCGGGTACGCATCGCCGGTATACGTTGCGTCATCGAATGGGACGCCGGGATACGGCTTGAACCGCTGATCGATGCGGATGGGGCCGTGGGCAGCGGCGTGGGCTCGATACGTGTCCGCGAAGCTGCCGCCGGTCGCAGCCTCCACGTCGGCCCGAAGCCGCTGCGCCGCCTGGATGAGCAGGCCCCCGACGACCATCGCCGTGCGGCTGGCGACCGTCGGCCCGGAGTCGGGGACGAACGCGGTGTCCTGCGGGGCGATCTCGACGTCGTCGAACGGCACTCCGAGGGCGTCAGACACGAGCTGCGGGAAGATCGTCCTGGTCCCCTGCCCCATCTCGGTCGACGCCGTCAGGATCCGGATCGCACCGGCCGCGGTCAGCTCCACGGACGCAACGGACGCGAGGTGGACCTCGCCGGAGCCCGTGAACCCGGCGCCATGCCAGGCCAGGGCGATCCCGATCCCGCTGGCCGTCCGTTCCACGCCCGTTCGAAGCGCTGAGCCCGGGATCGTCCCCGAGCCGACGCGGCCGGTCCGCTCGGAGGCGAGTCGTGTCCGCAGGCGCTCGAATTCGGACGCCTCGGCGGCCCGTTCCAGGACCTCCTCACCGGCCACGCTCTCGCGCAGGATCTGGCCGGTCGGCGTCACGTCACCCGACACATAGACGTTGCGACGGCGGATCTCGAGCGGACTCAGGCCGAGTGCCTCGGCGATCCGGTTGAGATGGGTCTCGGCCGCGAACTCGGTCTGTGGCGCCCCGAATCCGCGGAAAGCGCCGTTCGGGGGCGTGTTCGTGCGCGTCGCCCGAGCGCGGATCCGGACGTTAGGGCACCGATATGGCCCGCCAGCGTGGAGCGCACCGCGCGACAGGACCACGGGCGTGAGCGTGCAGTACGCCCCGCCGTCCATCACGACCTCGATGTCCTGCGCGACGAGCTTCCCGTCGCGAGTCACGCCGGTCCGGTGTCGGACGATGGCCGGGTGGCGCTTCGTGGTCGCGGCGATATCCTCGTGGCGGTCGTAGATCATCCGGACCGGCCGCCCGGCCTTGCCGGCCAGCAGGGCCGCGTGCAGCCCGATGACCGACGGGTACTCCTCCTTGCCGCCGAACCCGCCACCGGTCTCGGCCTGGACGACCTGGGCCTGCTCATCGGTCATGCCGAGACCACGCTTGAGCGCCGCATGGACGTAGTACGGGCACTGGAGCGAGCCGTGGACCGCGACGCCACCGTCATCACGCGGGACGGCGATCATCGCGTTGTTCTCGATGTACAGCTGCTCCTGGTGGCCGACGCGGTACTCGCCCTCGAGGACGAGATCGGCGGCCGCGAAGGCCGCGTCGACATCGGCGACGCCGATCGTGTACTCCGCGAAGACGTGCTGTGACTCGAGCGGGTCGAACACGGCGGGGAGCGGCTCGGTCCGGGCGTTCGCGTGGTGGCGGGCCGACCGGAGCGTGGCCCGGTCCGGGGCGGCGATGAGCGCCAGGGCCTCGGCGTGATGCTGGATCTCGCCACCGATCGGCACGAGGATCGGCTGGTCCGACTTGATCGAGCTGACGATGTTGTCGCCTGGGATGTCGGCGGCGGTCACGACGACACACGTGGACCAGTCGAACGCCGGATCGAGATCCAGGGCGAGGAACCGGGCGTGCGCATCGGTCGAGCGGATCGTGACCCCGAACCAGGCGCCCGGGAAGACGAGGTCGTCGGCATACTTCGCGGCCCCGGTCAGCTTCGATGGCCCTTCCCGACGCAGCGGGGCGACGCCTCGGGCGCGGCCGGGTACGATCGTGTCCGGCTGGATGACGATGGCGCCGGGCGACTCGGTCCGGGTCGTCATTCGGGGCAGTCCTCCTCTGGCCGCCGAGGATACATCCCCGATGTCGCCCGAGGCGGGCCGACGGGGCGCGCATACAAGTCCGGACCGGACCCCACCGGACGTCTCCGACCGTTGCTGTGGAGCACCAGCAAGTCGTCCTACAAGGTACTGGTTTGGCCTGAATCGGGGTCCGGTACCCCTATCATCGGTCGCCCTTGGCCCAGTTTTCGTCAGGAGTCATCCGGACCATGGAACCGCAGGAAATCCTCCTTCCGCTCCTCATCGTCGTCGTCATCGCGAACATCGTCCTCATCGTCGCGGCGCTCATCCTCGCCGCGCGCCGTCGCCGCCAGGCCGCGACCGGGCCGGCCCCTGTCGCAGCGGGTCCGTCGACAACTGCCACCCGACCCGCCGGATTCGGGGCGCCGGGTCAGCCGCGCATGGTCGAGCCCGCCCCCGGCGCAGGGACGTACACCGATGCCCTGACCGGGCTGCTGCTGGCTGTGCCATTCGCCCGGCTCGTGGCCGACGAGGACGCCCGGATCCAGCGCTACCGCCGGACCGCGACGGTCGTCATGATCGAGGTCGAGGGCCTGGACAAGCTCGTGGAACGCCTCGGCGACACCGCCATCGACCGGCTCATCCCGGCGGTCGCGGACTCGATCCGACGCAATGCGCGCGGGTCCGATCACGTCGCACGACTCGACTCCGGCCGGTTCGCCGTCCTGATGCCCGAGACCGACGAGGTCCAGGCGATCAACTACATCGAGCGCGTCCGCACGGCCTGCGACCTGTGGCTCGAGTCCGGTGCCGTGTCGCTACGGCTCGCGATCGGGTGGGCCAGTGCCAGCGAGTCGTCCCTGGCGACCGCGCAGCTCCTCGCCACGGACCGGATGTTCGCCGAGACCCGGCGCGGCTCGAGCGTCAGCGCGGCCGGCCCTGATGGCGGGGCGGGTGGCCCGCCCGTCGGCCTGGAGCCCGCGTTCGGAAACTAGTCCCGGCCCAGCCCGGTCCCGCTCG
>JBKJXL010000153.1:0-2982 GCA_046716225.1 Candidatus Limnocylindrales bacterium
GCTTCGACGGGATCGAAGACGGTGCTGCGCTCGGGATCGGTGGCGGGGGCGTGGTCGCCGCTCCCGCTACGCTCATTGCCCGAACCGGTGCCACCCGGTGTCGAGCCGACGCCGCTCTGGCCACCCGAACCGGAGCCGCCTTGACCTTGACCCTGACCTTGACCTTGACCCTGGCCTTGACCTTGCCCTTGACCCGCGCCGGGACTCTGCCCGGCGCCCTGCCCCTGGCCTTGACCCTGCCCTTGACCCTGCTGACCTTGCCCCTGTCCGGGCTGGCCCTGCGCAGTCGTGCGCCGGCCGGCGTCCGCGAGGTCTCGCCTGGCGTCCTGGAGTCGTGATGCGGCCCCGGCCAGATCGCGGTTCGTGGCAACCGTGCGCTCGGCACCGGTGACGGCCTCGCCGAGGCGATCGAGGGCCGATCTGGCGCCTTCGGTGTCGCCCTGGGCAAGGCTCTGGGCGGCATCGCGCAGGGCAGTCGCGGCGGCGCCACTGGCCTGTGAGGCAGTCGCCTGGAGTTCCGCGAGCTGTCGGGCGAGGTCGGCCTTCTCGGCGTCGGTCATGTCGTCCAGCTTGTCGCCGAGGTCGGCCAGGTCCTCCTGGGTCTTCTCGGGATCGCCGTCCTTGTTCGCATCCGGCTTGCCGGTCGCGGCTCGCGACAACGACCGGCTCAACGACGTCAGCGAGGCCGCTCGTTGCTCGTTGGCGGGATCGGTCTGGGCTCGGACCTCCGCCTCCATGGTGCCCAGCCGAGCCAGGTTGACGTCGAGGTCGGCCGGCTTGTCACGCAACTGGCGGGCGAGCTCGCGGAGCTCCTCGGCCAGCCGGCTGCGCGGATCCTGGGCGTCGGCGCCCTTGGCGTCGAGCTCGTCCGCGAGGTCATCCAGCCGCTCGGCCTGTCGATCCGCGGCCTCCTCCACCTGGCGCTGTTGGGCGATGACCGCATCCTGCGGGTTCGGGATGAGGAGGATCGGCGCCAACAACAGCGCCGACACCACAAGGGCGATCGCGGGCCGGTGCGCGAGACGGGGCTTGAACAGCCTGGGCGGAGCCGTCCGGATCGTGCGTAGGGCGTCGGTTCGCTGGCGTCGGACGAAGCGATCGGTCTCGGCCGCGTCGGTTCGCAGGTCGGCCGTCGCGTCCGGATCCGTCGGGCCGGCCGACGCGGGGAAGGCGGTCGCGAGTTCCAGCGCGCTCGACACGCGGTCGCCCAGCCGTGCTTCACCATCCACGGCGAGGGCCGTCTCGCCGATCGCCGGTCGAGCCCGGACGATCGCCACGAGCAGCCCCAGGATCCCGATCGCCGGGATGGCCACGGCGGCGATCGGCGCCCACGTCAGCGGCAGGAACCGCGCGATCGTCCACAGGATGAGTTCGGCGACGGCGATCGCGGCGACGGCCAGCCAGGTCCGGCGCGCGATGCGCCGGATCCAGAGGCGCTGACGGAACGGCCCGAGGGCCGACAGGATCGCTGTTAGGGTCGGGTCGAGGGGACCGTCGATGACCTGGAGCGGATCGATCGGGACGACGATCGTTCCATCGGCCGGTTCGATGGATCGAATCGTCACCCGTGATGGGATCCGCATCAGTCGGCGTCCAGGCGGCGGGACTGACGCCGGGGCAGGCGCCAGCGCCGGGTGGGTGACACGAACTGGACGGACAGGATCAGGAAGACGATCGAGAGCACAGACCAGGCCACGACGGTCTTCTCCCAGATGGACTCGCTGGCCCCGAAGGCGATGGGTGCATCGGGGGGCAGGATGTCGAGTGCCCGACGCTCGATGGCAACGATGGGGCCGTCGGCGGGGATGCCCTTGGCGGGCTGGACCGCCGGGTCGATCTCGACGCCCGGCGGCGCCGATCCGCCACCGGTGCTGTCCTCGAAACCGAAGGTCGGGCCAGTCTGCGGCAGCACGAACGCCGAACGGAACTTGCAGTACGCGTTGAGCGTGGAGTCGGTCGCGCACAGGACCTCGGCGGGCGCGATGTCCGCCTGCGCGATGAACGGATTGAGGTAGGTCAGCGCGTCGGGCGGCGCGCCCTTGAGCACTCCACCGTCACGCACCACGGTCGGAGTGGACAGGGAGTTCCAGAAGACGATCACGAACAGGGTCCCCATGCTGATCGCCAGGACCCCGAAGAGCGCGATCGCGGTCGCCGCCTGGGTCCGTTTCACCAGGCTGGAGCAGAAGAGCCCGAATGCCCCGAACCCGAGCGCCGTCACGATGAGGACGACGTAGCCACGGACGAGATCGTCCGGGGCGACACCACCGAAGACGAAGACGATGGCCGTCAGCGGGATCGACGCCGCGATGAGCAGCCAGACATAGATGAGCGCACTCAACAGTTTCCCGAGGACGATCGCGAAGGACGTGATCGGTGTTGCGGCGAGCATCTCCAGCGTCTGCTTTTCGCGCTCGAGGCTGATCGAGCCCGCCGTCGCCATCGTCGCGAGGAACACGACGACGAGCGTCTCGAGCATCAGGACCGATGCGAAGATCCCCTGGCCGATCGCCGCGGTCGCAAAGGTCGCGCTGTTGCCGAAGGTCGTCGAATACGTCCGCTCCATCATCAGTTCCACCATCCAGGCGAAGGCTGCGAGCAGGACCAGATAGCCGCTCAGGATGGTGAACGCCCGTCGTCCACGCATCCTACCGCGGAGTTCCTTGACGCCCACGGCGCCCACGCCCCCGGCGGTCCGCTGGAGCACGCTGGGGACACCGATGCCACGACGCCGCCGGACGGCCGTGGTCGCCGGGACGGCCTCCACCGTGGCTTCGGTCAGGTCGGTCATGCGGGGCGCACGTTCGTCTCAAGGGGGTCGTGGGCCTGGCCGGTGACCTGCAGGAAGAGCTCCTCGAGGTCGGTCGCGGCGCGGGCAAAGGTCACGATCGGGACGCCCGCCGCGACCGACGTCGCGAGCAGTCGCGCCGACGCGCTCTCGTCTCCGCCAAAGCCCAGTTCGATGGTGCCGTCGTGCAGGAT
>JBKJXL010000154.1:0-5046 GCA_046716225.1 Candidatus Limnocylindrales bacterium
AGGCACAGACCCGCGCGGTCTTCGCGAACGTCCGGGCCGTGCTGGCTGCGGCCGGGGCCGACTGGTCGGACATCGTGGACGTCACGTGCTTCCTCACCCACATGACCGACGACTTCCCGACGCTCAACCGACTGTGGGCCGAGGCCTTTCCGGATCCCGACACTCGCCCGTGCCGCACGACGGTCGAGGTGACCAGCCTCCCGACGCCCATCGACATCGAACTCAAGGTCATCGCCCGGGCTCCGGCTCGGTGAGCGCGACATCGGGCCTGCTGGACGACATCGCGGGCGCGCTTGATGGCGCGTGGAGCGACCGTCGGCCGATCGCCCAGCACTCCGCGACGCACCCGCAACTCGACGTGACAGATGCCTACGCCATCCAGCAGCGGGTCGTCGCCGGCCGCATCGCCGAGGGCGCCCGGATCGTGGGCTGGAAGATCGGGCTGACGTCGCTCGCGATGCAGCAGCAGCTCGGCGTGGACCAGCCCGATTACGGCCCGATCCTGGATGGCTGGCTCGTGCCGAACGGCGGGACCGTCGAGGCCGCCGCGTTGATCGCGCCCAGGGTCGAGGCGGAGATCGCGTTCATCCTCGCCGAGCCACTACGGGGTCCCGGGGTCACCACCGACGACGTTCGCCGCTCGACCCTGGCCGTCGCCCCGGCGATCGAGGTCATCGATTCGCGCATCGCCGACTGGAAGCTGACGCTCGTCGACACCGTCGCTGACCTCGCCAGCTCGGCGCGGGTGGTGCTCGGCGACGACCGCCATCCCATCGACGACCTCGATCTGCGTCTCGTCGGCGTGGCGTTCGAGCAGGACGGCAACGTGGCGGCGACCGGTGCCGGGGCCGCCTGCCTTGGAGATCCCGTCGCCGCCGTGGCCTGGGCCGCCAACACGCTCGGTGCCCTCGGCGTGACGCTGGAGGCGGGCCACGTCATCATGCCGGGTGCCCTCCATGCCTCGCTACCGGCCCGTGCCGGCATCTCGTTCCGTGCCCGCTTCGATCGGTTGGGCGACGTCGCCGTGCGGTTCGCCTGAGGCCCGCGAGTGGCATCGACACGGATCCCGGTCGCGGTCGTTGGTTCGGGCAACATCGGCACGGATCTCGTCATCAAGCTGCGACGGTCCGAGATCCTCGAACCGGTTGCGCTCGTCGGCATCGACCCGGACTCGGACGGCCTGCGCCACGCCCGCACCTGGGGTCTCGAGGCGTCCGCCGGCGGCGCGGACTGGCTCCTCGCGGAAGCCGAACGCCTCGGGGTGCGCATCGTCTACGAGGCCACAAGCGCCAAGATCCACGCCGCGACCGCGCCGCGCTACGCCGAAGCGGGGATCGTCGCGATCGACCTCACCCCCGCCGCGGTGGGTCCGGCGGTCGTCCCTCCGGTCAACCTCGATGCGAACCTGGCCGCGCCGAACCTGAACATGATCACGTGCGGCGGTCAGGCCACGATCCCGATGGTGGCCGCCGTGAGCCGGGTGACGTCGGTCCCGTACGCGGAGATCATCTCGACGGTGGCCTCGAAGTCGGCCGGCCCGGGGACCAGGGCCAACATCGATGAGTTCACCCAGACGACCGGCCAGGGCCTGATGACCATCGGAGGCGCCGCGCACGGCAAGGCGATCATCATCCTGAACCCGGCCGAGCCGCCGATCCTCATGCGCAACACCGTGTACTGCGCGATCGGCGCCGACGTGGATCGCGCCGCCATCGAGTCGTCCGTTGCGGCGATGGCCGCCGAGGTTGCCACGTACGTCCCTGGCTATCTGGTCCGCGGCTGCGTCTTCGATGACGGGCCGTTCGGGACACCGGGTGGCGAGGCCGCGGCCCGCGTCACGATCCTGCTGGAGGTGACCGGTCGGGGCGACTATCTCCCGTCGTACGCCGGGAACCTCGACATCATGACAGCGTCCGCGGTGCGGGTCGGCGAGCGACTCGCCGCGCGGTGGGCAGCCGAATGACCGCACAGACCCGCGGCTTCCGCGTGACCGACTCCACGTTGCGCGACGGTTCGCACGCCCTGCGCCACCGATTCACGACGGAGCAGGTGGGCGCGATCGCCGGCGCCCTCGATGCCGCCGGCGTCCCGGTCATCGAAGTGAGCCACGGCGACGGCCTGGGCGGCAGCTCGTTCCAGTACGGGTTCAGCGCCGTCGATGAACGGGAGCTGATCACGGCGGCCGCGGCGGCCGTCACCAGAGCGAAGCTGGCCGTCCTGCTCCTGCCGGGGATCGGCCTTGCGGAGGACCTGCACGAGGTGGCCGCCCTCGGTGTCTCCGTCGCGCGGATCGCCACCCACTGCACCGAGGCGGACATCGCGATCCAGCATCTCCAGACCGCCCGCGACCTCGGGATGGAGACGGTCGGATTCCTGATGATGTCGCACATGGCGGAGCCCGACGTCCTGCTCGCCCAGGCCCGGATCATGGAGGACGCCGGCGCCCAGGCGGTCTACGTCGTGGACTCCGCCGGCGCGATGACGACACACGACGTCCGGGCCCGCGTCGCCGCCCTGAGAGCGGGGCTCCGCGCCGAGACCCAGGTCGGGGTCCACGCCCACAACAACCTCTCGCTCGCGGTCGCGAACTCCATCGGGGCCCTTGAGGAAGGCGTGGACCAGGTCGACGGCTGCAGTCGCGGGCTGGGCGCCGGCGCCGGGAACTGCCCGACCGAGGTCCTGGTCGCGGTCGCCGACAAGCTCGGCTACGAGACCGGGATCGACATGATGGCCATCGCCGACGTGGCCGAGGACATCGTCCGCCCGGTCATGCCACGCGAACAGGTCGTCGACCGGTCCGCGCTCGCCCTCGGCTATGCCGGCGTCTACGGCTCGTTCCTGCTCCACGCGGAGCGGGCCGCCGAGCGCTTCGGCGTGGACGTCCGCGACATCCTGCTCGAGCTCGGGCGCCGCAAGGTGGTCGGCGGCCAGGAAGACATGATCGTGGACGTCGCGCTCGACCTGTCGCGCCGGACATGACCGACATGCTGTCGCCGGGCACGGTCGGGAGTCTCGCGTCCCACCTCCACGACGCAGCATCCCGGCGCGAGCTCGTCGACCCGCTGACCGACGCCCATCCGGACCTGTCCGTGACCGACGCGTACCGGATCCAGGACGCCCTGGTCGGCCTGCACGTCGCCGACGGGGCGCGCATCGTCGGAGCCAAGCTCGGGCTCACGAGCCGGGCCAAGCAGGTGGAGATGCACGTCCACGAGCCGATCGGCGGCTGGCTCACGGATCGGATGGCCCTGCCGGAAGGCGAGGATCTCGTCGTCGCGTCGCTCGGGCAGCCCAGGGTGGAACCGGAGATCGCCTTCGGCCTGCGCACCGACCTGGCCGGTGCGCACGTGACCGGCGCGGATGTCATGGCGGCCACCGAGTGGGTCGCGCCGGCCATCGAGGTCCTCGACTCGCGCTACCGCGATTACCGGTTCACGCTCCCCGATGTGGTCGCCGACGAGGCATCCGCGGGTCGTTTCGTCATCGGACCGCCGGTCGCACCGGACGGCCTGCCGCTGGACCTGGTCGGGGTCGTCTTCGAGACCGATGGCAAGGTCATCGCGACCGCCGCCGGCGCCGCGGTCCTCGGTCATCCGGCCGAGGCCGTCGCGTGGTGGGTCCGTCGGATCGCCGATGCTGGCCGCGGTCTCCAGGCTGGTGCCGTCGTCCTGTCCGGCGCCCTGACCGGTGCGATCAAGGTGTCAGCGGGCATGTCCATCGACGTGACGATCGACCGGCTCGGGCACGTCGAACTCCGGTGTCGGTGACGACCGCTCGATCAGCACGAGACGGACATCTCGGACCTGCCGGCCGTCGGATCGGTTCGGGCCTGGCACGTTCCGACGCCGCTGCCGTCGAGCGCGATCCAGGTCGTGGCGCTGGCGTCGCCCGACATGCTGGTAGAGATCGAGGCGATCGCGCGGGTGCGGGGCGCGTGACATGGTCGCGCCGGACCACGGGCACTACGTGATCCCCACGACCGACCCAGGCAAGCCGGTGGCCGGCCGGCCGTCCTGACGCGCTACGCTTTGCGCCAGCGCCCCGCCCCGCCCCGAACCGGAGACCCGACCACGATGACCAAGATCGGCTACGCCGCGATGCTGGAGCAGTTCCAGCCGACCGAACTCCTCGACTACTGCGCGGCGGCCGAGGGCGCCGGATTCGATGCCGGCTTCATGGTCAGCGAGCACTTCCACCCGTGGACCCCGCAGCAGGGCGCGAGCGCCTTCGCCTGGGCGTTCATGGGCGCCCTCGGCCAGCGGACGTCGCTGCCGTTCGGGACGGCAGTCACGTGCCCGGGCTTCCGGTATCACCCGGCCGTCATCGCCCATGCCGCCGCCACGCTCGGGAACATGTACCCGGGCCGCTTCTACCTGGGCCTGGGGGCCGGCGAAGCCCTGAACGAGCACGTCATCGGCGGGGTCTGGCCCGAGGTCCCGATCCGCAGCGCGATGATGTTCGAGGCCATCGAAGTCATCAACAAGCTGTTCACGGGCGATGTCGTCCGCCACGACGGCAAGTACTTCACCCTTGAACGCGCGAAGCTCTACACCCGGCCCGAGCAGCCAGTCCCGGTCTACGTCGCGACGGCCGGACCGGTCAACGCCAAGAAGACCGGCAAGTTCGCGGACGGGATCATCACGGTCGGAGCGGCCGACGAGAAGATGCAGATGATCTGGGGCAAGTTCGAGGAGGGCGCTCGCGAGGTAGGCAAGGACCCGTCGGGCGCGCCGAAGCTGCTCCAGATCCACATCTCCTGGGCGCCCACGGACGCGGAGGCCACCCAGAACGCCCTGGTCGAGTGGCCGAACGGTGGCATGGCCTTCTTCCCGAAGCAGGACATCAAGAACCCCGAGGACTTCGAGGGGATCGCCAAGCTCGTCCGGGCGGAGGACTTCAAGAACCGCGTCCTGATCAGCAGCGATCTCGAAGTCCATACGGCCCATATCCAGAAATACGTGGACATGGGCTACGACGAGGTCCACCTCCACAACGTGGGACGGGACCAGGCCGAGTTCATCGACGTCTTCGGGCGCGAGGTCATCC
>JBKJXL010000155.1:0-5366 GCA_046716225.1 Candidatus Limnocylindrales bacterium
CACTAGGTCGTGATGACGACGTCGGTCGAAGTCGTCATCGTCTCGATCAGCCGTATCGACTCGCTGCGCCCATCATCGTCGAACAGGCGACGACCCGTCCCGGGGACGAGAGACTTTGATCGCCGCATCCGGGCTCCTAGGAGGACCGATGACGACGCCACGCTTCACGATGGTCGTCCGGGGAAGCCAACGCCCCAGGCCCACGACAGGAGCAAAGCGGGGATCCCCTCGGTCAGCCGCATACCGCCGGCGCCACCCGGCGCGCCTGCCGCGCTCGCGCCTACCAGTACCGCATTCGCGACGAACGCCTCGTGGACCCGCGCGAAAACTGCAGGTTCTGTCGAATCTGTCGCGTGCCCACGCTCGTTCGTTTCGGTTTGGCACCTGACAGGAGCGCGGCGGGGCGCCGATCGCGACCCGCCGACACGAAACGGCGAGGGCCCTTGCGAGCCCTCGCCGTCGAGGCTTGTGATCCGGGCGATCGCCCGGTGAACGTCCGTCAGGCCATGGAGCCTGCGGGCTGGAGGACCGGGACCTTGACCTTGACGGTCTCGGCTCGCGTCGCCCACACCAGGCCGAGGCCGGTGATGACGAACAGGAGGCCGACGCCCGCGAGGATCGCTGCCATGCCCAGTCCGAGCTGGAGTGCGGAGGCGGTCACGCTGCCGACGCCGAGCTCGGCGATGAGCGCGTGGGCCGTCCCGGTCCAGATCTGGCCGCGGGCCGCGCCCTCGATCGGGTTCTCCCGGTCGAAACCGGTCCAGTAGCGACCGTCGTTCACGAATTCGTAGGTCCCGGCGGGGATCGTCTCGCCGTTGAATTCGGTCGGCTCGGTCAGGACGACCGTGGTCGTGGCGTTGAGGGTGTGATAGGCGATCGTGGCCATCTGGTACATGTACTCACTGGCTGTGTTGACCAGCGGGTCGCTCGGGTTCAGCTCGTTGCTGTCGACGGTGTAGCCCCAGTCGTCGGTGAGCAGAGCCATGATCGCGACGGCGCCGGCGGTCTCGCCGCGGTCGACGAGCTGGCCTTCTTCGTTGTAGCTGAGGGTGACGTTCTGCGCGGCGCTGAACGCCTGCAGAGCCTGGGCTCCCTGGTTGGTCCGATACAGCGCATAGCCGCTGCCTGCGACGAACGCCAAGCCCATCACTGCCAGCACGACGCCGAGTACCTTCAATCGTCCGTTCATGACGTTCATCCTTCCCTGGGGTTGCCAAGAGGCTTGTTGCCTGACCTCAGGGTCGGCCACGAGGCCTCGGATGGGCATGGGCCATGGCGACCCATCTGGCGTCCGATGGCCCCCTTCCCGGGGGGCCGCATGACACGGGCCGCCTGGCCTTCGCCGTCACGCTACGATCCCGGCAGCCGCAAGGACATTTATACCCCTGCCCAGTATTGACAAAGGGCTTGACATCAGGGTGTATCGTTACGGCATTAGGGCTTGTCAAGACTTGACAGGCCCACAAGCATGTTCGGGACGCGGTCGAGTCGGCGGAGGCTCGGGCGGATCACCTGGAGGGTGAGTTTGGCGGTCGGCGTCGCAGCCGAAGTGAAGAACAAGTTGGGCGTCGTGGACGTGGTCGGCGAGACCGTGGCGCTCAAGAAGGCGGGCACCGTCTACAAGGGCCTGTGCCCGTTCCACGGTGAGAAGACACCCTCGTTCGTGGTCACTCCGCATCGCGAGTCGTGGCATTGCTTCGGCTGTGGCCTGGGCGGGGACATCTTCAGCTTCGTCATGCAGCGCGACTCGGCCACGTTCCCGGAGGCCCTGCGCACCCTCGCGGGCAAGGCCGGTGTCGAGATCGATGAACGGACCAAGCGCGAGGACGCCCACAAGGCTCGACTGCGCACGGTCATGGACAGTGCGATCGCCTTCTACCACGCGGTCCTGACCGGTTCGAAGACCGGCGAGGCCGCCCTGGCCTACCTGCACGGCCGAGGGTTCACGGACGACACGATCAACACCTACCAGCTCGGCTGGGCACCGGGTGGCTGGGACACGATGACCCGCCAGCTCGCGGCCAAGCGCGACATCCGACCGGAGGAACTCGTCGAGGTGGGGCTCGCATCGCCCCGCCAGAACCGCTCAGGCGTGTACGACAAGTTCCGGGCCCGCGTCCTCTTCCCGATCCGAGACCAGAACGGCAGCGCCGTCGGGATGGGCGGTCGGCTCCTCGAAGGCGAAGGCCCGAAGTACCTGAATACCCCGGCGACACCGCTATTCGACAAGAGCCGGACGCTGTATCTCATCGATCGCGCCAAGTCGTCCATCCGCAAGTCCGGCCAGGCGGTCATCGTCGAGGGCTACACGGATGCGCTGATGGCGCACCAGGCCGGATTCGACAACGTCGTCGCCTCGTTGGGGACCGCCCTGACCCCGGGCCAGGTCGCGCTGCTCACTCGGTACGCGACGCGGATCGCGCTGGCCTACGACGTCGATGCCGCCGGCGAGAAGGCCGGGACCGCGGGCGTGACCGCGATCGCGGGTCTGATCGGCCAGCTCCAGCACGGCGACTCGGGCGTGAAGCTGGAGGACGTCCGCGTCGTGCAGCTGCCGGACGGCAAGGATCCCGATGACGTCGTGCGCGAGACGCCGGCCATCTGGGAGTCCGCCGTCACCAAAGCGAAGCCGCTCGTGGAGTACCTCATCGGCTACCACGCCGCGCGGTTCGATCTCAAGACCGCCGCCGGCCGGATCGGGTTCGTGGAGGCGGTCATGCCGTCAATCCGCGACATCGCCGATCCGCTCCGCCAGGCCGAGGCGCTCGGCGAGGTTCGCCAGGTCTCGGGCGTCGAGGAGCGGACCCTCCGCCAGGTCCTGGAGCGGCCCGCTCGGAACCCGCTGACCGCTGGTCATGGGGGTGGGGGAGCGGCCGCCGATGCCCAGAGCCGGATCAGCGCCGATGCTGTCCTGTCGTCGCCGGATGCCCTGCCGATCAACGACATCCTGCGGGCGATCACACCGGTCGAGAGCGAGTTGCTCCGACTGCTGCTGCTCGTGCCCGACCAGCAGCTTCGAGTGGCTGAAGAGCTGGGGCCGGATCAGCTACCGAGCACGATCGCACGCGAGCTGTTCCGGGCGATCGTCTTCCAGCGCGAGTCCGATGACCAGGGCATCCACCCCCCGTTCGATGGCGCGGCCCTGCTCCTGACGGTGGACGATGAAACGGCCGCGCTCGCTCGAGCGTTGTACGCCAAGCCGGGACCGGATCCCAGCACGCTCAACGACAGTCGGCTCCATTACGAGGTCACCCAACTGCTCATCGAGCTCGAGGATGACCAGCTGCGAGAGCGCAGCGACTACAACGAAGCCGCCCAGGGCGAGGCGGAACGAGCCGGCGACCGCGCCGCGATCGACCGCCTGATGAACGAACGACGCCAGATCAACGAAGCGCGCCGGTCACTGGACCGACGCCGCGAAGAGACCCGACTGCTTGCCAGTCCCCGGAGGTAAGTCCATGCCCGCCGATCCCCGCTATACGCAACTCGTCGAAGCCGTCCTGTCTCGACCGCGCCGCTCCAAGGCCGATCTCGAAGAGGCCAAGACGGCCAGCCTGCGCCCGTCGCGGGCCAAGGCCGGCTCCGCCGTCGCCGACCCGGACGACGACGACGACGACGATGACGACCTGGCCCTGAGCCCCGAAGCCGCCGCGGCCTCGGCCGACGGTGCCGATGTGGGCCTCGTGGTCGTGGCCGATGACGGCGCCGCGGACCAAGCCTCGGCGTTGCCCGCGGATGCCCCCGCGAAGCTGGACCCGAAGGCCGTGGACGAGCCGTCCGCCGAGGACCTGGAGGCGATCTCCGCGGACATGATCGGGATCGACGACCCGGTCCGGATGTACCTCAAGGAGATCGGCAAGGTCGCCCTGCTGACGGCCGAGGAAGAGGTCGTCCTGGCCAAGGCCATCGAGCTCGGCGAGCAGCTGGCCGAAGAGCCGTGGAAGGGCATCGTCTCGCTCCACGAGTGGACGCTCCACGACACCGAACGCAAGACCCGCACGATGAAGCAGCAGCATCGCCTGCCGTTCGGGCCCGAGGCGCACGAGATGGTCCGTAAGGCGATCTCGTCCGACCTCTGCGCGGACCTGCTCGTCCCGACGCCCGACTTCCACCTGGTGAAGGCCGGCCGCGACGCACAGTCCGAGGGCACGAAGGAGCGTCTCAGGGAAGCCCGCAAGCTGCTCCATACGTACAGCGAGGCGCTCTCGGCCGAGACATTCCTGGAGCTGCTCGACTGGGCGTACCTCGCCGTCCACAACGGCGACCTCGATTCCCGCGACAACGTGGGCCTGCGCGCCATCTACGACTGGACCCGCGACGACGTCGCGTTCCCGGCCATGCAGCGTTGGATGGAAGCCGGTCGTGACGCCGACTTGCTCAAGACGATGGGCTACGACCCGGAGGTGCCGAGCACCACGAAGCTGCGCGATCGCAAGGGCGAGATCGTGGTGATCGGGCGTGACGCGCGCGAGCAGCTGACATCCGCGAACCTGCGGCTGGTCGTGTCGATCGCGAAGAAGTACATCGGCCGTGGCATGTCGTTCCTGGACCTCATCCAGGAAGGCAACATCGGCCTGATCCGGGCGGTCGAGAAGTTCGACTTCGAGAAGGGCTTCAAGTTCTCCACGTACGCCACGTGGTGGATCCGCCAGGCGATCACCCGGGCCATCGCGGACCAGGCGCGGACGATCCGGATCCCGGTCCACATGGTGGAGACGATCAACCGGCTCATCCGCGTCTCGCGCGGCCTGCTCCAGGAGCTGGGCCGCGAGCCGACGGTGGAGGAGATCGCCGAGGCGATGTCCAAGGGCCAGGAAGTCCAGGTCACACCCGAAAAGGTCCGCGAGATCATCAAGGTCTCGCAGGAGCCGGTCTCGCTCGAGACGCCGATCGGTGAGGAGGAGGACTCGCATCTCGGTGACTTCATCGAGGACCGGGGGGCGTTGGCTCCCGCGGAGGCCGCCTCCCATCAGCTCCTCAAGGAGCAGGTGGAAGCCGTGCTGGACTCCCTCACCGGTCGCGAGCGGCGCGTGCTGCAACTCCGGTTCGGCCTTGAGGACGGGCCTCCCCGCACCCTCGAGGAAGTTGGCAAGGAGTTCAACGTCACGCGCGAACGCATCCGCCAGATCGAGGCCAAGGCCCTGCGCAAGCTGCGCCACCCGTCCCGGAGCCGAAAGCTCAAGGACTACCTGGAGTGAATGCGCGTGGCACGATGGTCGGAGTCGGGATCGCCCTCGGCGCCGCCATCGGGGCCGCCGCGATCGGGGCAGCAACCGGCGAGATGGCCACGTGGCTCGCCGTCGGCGTCGCGGTCGGGCTCGTGCTTGGGTTGGGCATCCACAGGTCGCGGCGCCGCGGATCCTGAT
>JBKJXL010000156.1:0-5174 GCA_046716225.1 Candidatus Limnocylindrales bacterium
GCGTTGCGCCACGATCCCGCGTTCTGGGCCGAGCTCCGCGAGCTCCTCGCGACGTTCGCCGGGCGGCCGACACCCATCTACCGAGCCGATCGCCTCGCGGCGGCGGTCCACGTGGAGGCGGTACGACTGGCCGCAGCCGCAGCGTCGAAGCGCCGCCCGGCTCCCGCGATCCCGCGACTTCGCCTGTACCTGAAGCGCGAGGACCTGGCACACACGGGCGCCCACAAGATCAACAACGCACTCGGCCAGTCGTTGCTCACCCGGCACCTGGGCAAAGGCCGGGTCATCGCGGAGACCGGCGCCGGCCAGCACGGCGTCGCGACGGCCACGGCCTGTGCGCTGCTGGACCTGCCGTGCGTCGTGTACATGGGCGCCGAGGACATCGAACGCCAGCGGCCCAACGTCCTGCGGATGCGCGCCCTCGGTGCCGAGGTCCGATCGGTCACGTCGGGAACAGCGACGCTCAAGGATGCGGTCAACGAGGCGATGCGTGACTGGGTGACGAACGTCGAGACCACCCACTACGTCCTGGGTTCGGCGATGGGTCCGCACCCGTACCCGACGATCGTCCGCGACCTGCAGCGCCGGATCGGCGACGAGGCGGCCGCCCAGCTCTGGTCGGTCGAGGGGCGGCTGCCCGATCTGGCTCTCGCGTGTGTCGGCGGAGGTTCGAATGCGATCGGCCTGCTCGCCCGCTTCATCGGCGAGCCGTCCGTCCGGCTTGCCGTCGTGGAGGCGGCCGGTGACGGGATGGACACCGGTCGGCACGCCGCCGCGATCCTGGGTGGCACGCCGGGCATCCTCCACGGCTCGCGTTCGCTCATGCTCCAGGATGCGGATGGCCAGGTCAACGAGGCGCACTCGGCGTCGGCCGGCCTCGACTACCCGGGGATCGGCCCGCAGCTGGCCGCCCTGGCCGAGGGCGGCCGGATCGAGGTGGCCGCCGCGACGGATCGCGAAGCCGTGGCCGCGATGCGGACCAGCACCCGGACCGAGGGGATCCTGCCGGCGCTCGAGACGGCCCACGCCATCGCGGCGCTGCCGACGCTGCTCGCCGGCGTCGGTGGGGTCGGGGGTGGCTGGCAGGACGAGGTCCTCGTCCTGCTCGGGTTCTCCGGGCGCGGCGACAAGGACCTCGCGGCATTGGAACGGTTCGGTGACGTCGGCGCATGGATGGACGGATCGTGAACTCCGTCGCGGATCCGCCCGCCGTCGCCGGCACCAACGACACACACGGGGCGCGACGGATCGCGGCGGCCTTCGCTCGGGCCAGGACCGAGGGACGGATCGCCCTCATCCCATATGTCGTCGCCGGCTACCCGGACGCGGAGACGAGCTTCCGGGCGGCGCTCGCCGCCGCCGACGCGGGCGCCGACCTGCTCGAGATCGGCCTGCCGTACTCGGATCCACTGGCCGACGGGGCCACCCTGCAGCGGGCGTCGGGCGTCGCGCTGGCCGCCGGGGCGACGCTGGAACGGTCGCTCCAGCTGCTCGAGCGCATCGGGGCGGCGCGGCCGGACCTGCCTCTGGTGCCCATGGGCTACGCCAACCAGGTCATCGGCGGCGGCGATGGCGAGGCTGTGGCCCGGCGCCTCGCCGCCGCTGGTGCGGCCGGCCTGATCGTGGCCGATCTGACGCCGGACGAGGGTGCGCCGTTCGAGGCCGTCGCCCGCGCGGCCGGTCTCGCGGTCGTCTATCTGGTGGCCCCGACGACCTCACCGGACCGTCGGGCCTGGATCGCCGCCCGTAGCGGCGGCTTTCTGTACTGCGTGTCCCTGGTCGGGGTGACCGGAGCTCGAGACGCGCTCCCGTCGTCGGTCGGCACGCTCGTGAAGGCGGTAAAGGCGGCCTCGCCCATCCCGGTCGCCGTCGGGTTCGGTGTGAGCAAGCCAGCCCACGTCCGAGCCATTACGAAGGCCGGCGCGGACGGCGTCATCGTCGCGTCGGCCCTCGTGGACGCGCTTGGGGCGGGCGGTCGTGACGTCGACGGGCTCGCGAGCCTCGTCACGGCGCTGCGAGCCGCATCGGCCCGCCGGTCCACATCCTTCTGATCACACCGGGCGGGTCCTGCCCCGCGGGGTCGGTCCTTCCGGGACCGCGCGTCCGCCCTGGCGCAGTCGATGCGCGGCGTCGTCCAAGGTATCCCGGAAACTACACCGAGGCGTCGAACCCGATCGCAGCGGTCGCCTCAGCGATGACATCACGAGCCGTCCGCCCGGCCGCTCGCAGCTCTCGGACGCCCGTCGCATCGTTCGCCTTCGAGAGCTTCGACCCGTCGGGTCGAAGGATGAGGGGGTGGTGGGCGAAGACCGGGGGGACCTCGCGCCCCAGGAGGCGACCGAGCCGGATCTGGTCGGCCGTCACATCGAGCAGGTCCCGGCCGCGGACCACGAGGTCGATGCCCTGGCGGAGATCGTCCACGACGACGCTCAAGCCGTAGCTCCACTGTCCGTCACGGTCGCGAACGATCTGATCGGCGCCGGCCGCGACTCCGCCAGTGCATGGTCCCGCGAGACGATCCACCCACGACTCCTGCCCGGTCCCAAGGGCGACGCGCACGGTCGATTCGGCCAGGTCGCGTCCACGGCACATGCCCGGGCACCCGGCCCCCGACCAGGGCCGGCCGTGGGCGTCGGCCCAGGACCGGAAGGTCGCCCGCGTGCAATCGCACGCATAGGCGAAACCGTCGGCCCGAAGACGTTCGACGGCCGCCTCGTACGGCGCGTCCGAGTCGCTCTGGCGGACCGGCCCCAGGTCCGCCCGGAATCCCAGCCAGTCGAGGTCGTCCAGCAACGCCGCCTCGTATTCGGGCCGGCAGCGAGTCCGGTCGTGATCCTCGATCCGCAACAGGACCTGTCCGCCGCCGCGCGCTGCCAGGCTCCACACGACGACGGCGTTCGCGACGTGCCCCAGGTGCAGGTAGCCGGTCGGCGCGGGCGCGTACCGGGTGAGGGTCACGTGGGACCGGTCGGTCGGTCAGCCGCCATCGATCGGACCCGTTGAGGTCGCCTCGAGCTCCCGGTCGCGCCGCTCGAGCGCCCGCGTGGCCACGAACAGCCGTCGGTAGAGGGCGACGAGGTCCGCCTGGGGCAGCGGACCGGCATTGGCCATGGAGACCCGCAGGAGGACCTCGCGCTCACGCTCAGCGTCGCGGACGGCGCGCCGCCCGGCGGCGGACTTGGCCCGCCCGGCCTGCCGGGCCAGCGTCGCTCGTTCGTTCAGGAGGTGTACGAGCCGGCGATCGAGCGCATCGATCTTCTTGCGCAGCCGGCGGAGTTCGGCGGTCTCCCCGATCCGGTCAGGCACCGTCGCCTCCGTCACGGGCGGCGATCGCCTCAAGTGCCAGGTGATATCCCTGCGCGCCTTGACCCACGAAGGACCCCATGGCGATGTCGTGGAGGAAGTTGACCTGCCGGAACGACTCTCTCGTCGCCGGGTCGGACAGGTGGACCTCGATGAACGGCCGCTGGATGGCCAGGAGTGCGTCGCGCAACGACACGCTCGTATGGGTCAGGCCGCCGGCGTTGACGACAGCGACATCGAAGTCGCGCTGATGTAGCCGATCGATGAGCGCGCCTTCATGGTTCGACTGGAAGAAGGTCACCGTCAGGCCCAGCTCGACGGCCCGATCAGCGACGCCCGCGTGGATCTCGTCGAGAGTCTCGTGGCCGTAGATCTCGGGTTCGCGCGTCCCGATGAGGTTCAGGTTGGGACCCTCCAGGACCAGCACGGTCGTCATCGGGGGGCCGCCACGGCCAGGATGCCGGCCACCGCCCGCGCCACGACCGCAGGAGCGATGCCGGCCCGCACGACGACGCCTTCCTGGATGGGCAGGACCCAGCTCAGGGATCCGGCGGCATGCTTCTTGTCGGATGCGAGGTGGTCAAGGACCGTTTCGAGCGGGTAGGGCAGGGGCGTGGTGGCGAGCCCGATCGCGTCGAGCAACCCGGTGATCCGCGCTGCGCGCTCCGGCGGCGTGACGCCCAGCTCGGTCCCGATGGCGCAGGCCGCCCGCAGCCCGTACGCCACCGCCTCGCCGTGTAGCAGACCGCTGTATCCGGCGGCCGCCTCCACGGCGTGCCCGACCGAATGCCCCAGGTTCAGCGTGATGCGCCCGCCGGATGGGTCGCGTTCGCGCTCATCGGCGACCACCACGTCCACCTTGGCCCACGCGCAACGCTCCACCAGCTCGGCGACGACGCCCGCCGCCGCGACCGCCCCGTTTCCGGTAACGAGGGCGTCGCCGTGCGCCTCGAGCAGCTCGAACAGTCGCTCGTCACCCAAAGCGGCCATCTTGACCGCCTCGCCGAGCGCGGCCCGACGCTGCCGGTCCGGGAGGGTAGCGAGCGCCGCGACGTCGATGATCGTCGCCGCCGGCAGGTGGAAGGCACCCACCAGGTTCTTGCCTTCGGGCAGATCCACCCCGGTCTTGCCGCCGATCGAGGAGTCGATCTGGGCGACCAGCGTCGTGGGGACGTGGATCAGCGGGACACCGCGGAGGTACGTGGCCGCGACGAAACCGGCCGCGTCGCCAAGCGCCCCGCCGCCGATGGCGATGACGGGTTCGGAGCGCTCGACACGCACGCGCACCAGGTCGCGCGCGACACCCTCCACGACCGCCAAACGCTTGGCCTCCTCGCCCTGGGGTAACAGGATCGTCTCGACCGTCCAGCCACCTGCCCGCAGCGCGGTCGCGACGCCGAGACCGAACGCCTCCCACGCCCCAGGCTCGGACAGCAGGATGGCGCGGCGCGCGTTCAGCTCCGAGAGCGTCTGACCGACCTCGGCGGCCGCGATCCCGTCGCCGATGACCACGCGCCCGATCGGCGTGTCGGCGTGCAGGAGCGTCGTTCCCAAGGCGGCGCGATCGTCGTCCAGGCGCCCCTCGGTGACCCGGATGACGTCGGGAATCTCTGCCACGCCGGTGACCCGGATGTCGGCGGCCGCGTAGAACCGGGCTCGCTTCGCCGCGAGATCGCGGATCGCCCCGATCGGATCTCGGGACTCGAGCAGAGGCCGGACGCGCGGTGAGCGACGCAGACGCTGGGCCAGGACCTCTGGCCGCCCGTCGAGCCAGACCACGGTACGATCGCGATACAACGCCCATCGATTGCGCGGATCCACGACGGCGCCCCCACCGGTCGCCACGATCCGGCCGATCGCCGGGTCCCGAT
>JBKJXL010000157.1:0-5454 GCA_046716225.1 Candidatus Limnocylindrales bacterium
CCCGGGTCGGGCTCAACCACCCGATGGGTCCGCTCGAGCTCGCCGACTTCATCGGCCTCGACGTGTGCCTCGGGATCATGCGCGTCCTCGACGACGGTCTCGGCCTGGAGCACCTGCGCCCGCCGCGGGTCCTGGTGGAGCTCGTGTCGGCCGGTCACCTCGGCCAGAAGACGGGCCGGGGGTTCTACTCGTATCCGCGACAGCCGCGACAGCCGCGATGAGCGGCACCCTGACCGAGGAGGAACGGCTTCTCCAGGCCACGGCCAGGGAGTTCGCGACGCGCGAGGTCGCGCCGGGCGCCATCGAACGCGACGATGCCGAACGCTACGACCGCGCCCTATTCGAGCGCATGGGCGCGCTCGGCCTGACCGCGGCACCGTTTCCGGAATCGATCGGCGGCGCCGGGTTCTCGTACCTCGGCTGGTCGTTGGTCATGGAGGAGCTGGGGGCCGTTGACATGGCGATGGCCGTCTCGCTCTCGGTCCACATTCTGTCGCAGTTCCCGGTCGTGACCTGGGGAACGACGGAGCAACACGCGCGGTGGCTGCCACAGATGCTGGCCGGCGAGGCGCTCGGCGCGTTCGCCCTGACCGAACCACACGCCGGGAGTGACGCGGCCGCCATCCGGACCCGGGCGGAACGGGTCGGGCCGGCGGAGTCGCCGGAGGCGTACCGTCTGACCGGTACCAAGGTCTGGATCTCGAACGCGCCCGAGGCGGATCGTTATCTCGTCTTTGCGACGCTGGATCCGTCGGCGGGTCCTTCGGCGATCACCGCGTTCCTCGTGGAGAAGGGGACAGCCGGGTTCCGCTTCGGGGCGCATGAGAAGAAGATGGGGATCCGTGGGTGTCCGGCGGCCGAGCTTGTGTTCGATGGTGCCGAGATCCCGGTCACGAACCGCCTGGGCGCGGAAGGCGAGGGCTACAAGATCGCGCTGTCCGCGCTCGGCGAGGGGCGGATCTCGATCGCCGCCGGGTGCGTCGGGATCGCGCGGGCCGGGCTGGAGGCCGCGCCCCGCTACCTGGCCGAGCGCCAGGCGTTCGGAGCCCCGCTCGCGGAGCAGCAGGGCCTGCGCTTCATGCTGGCCGACATGGCCCGGGATGTTGCGGCGGCGCGGGCCCTCACCCGCGATGCGGCGATGGCCAGGGACCGGGGCGAGTCGATCGCGGTCGCGTCCTCGCTCGCCAAGTGGACGGCCTCGGACACGGCGATGAAGGTCGCCACGGACGCCGTCCAGCTCCTGGGCGCGACCGGCTACTCTAGTGAGACCGGCCTCGAGCGGCTCATGCGCGACGCGAAGGGCGCCCAGATCTACGAAGGCACCAACCAGATCCACCGGATGATCGTGGCCGACGACCTGTTCCGCGGGTCCTGACCGGGCAGTTCCCCCACCGGTTCTCCGCGGAGTTTCCTGCCATTCGTCCACCACGTGTACGGTGGGTCGGGAGTTCGCCCACCATGCAGCGAGAGCCAACCCCGGCCGGACCCGGTTCACGCTCAGGGCGGCGTGGACCGTGCTCGAGTGACCCGTCGGACCGGCGGAAGGTCCTTCCGAACGTTCACGGCATGGACGAGCGGCAGGAACCCCAGGGCATCCACCCGCCCCGCCGGATGGCCGAGCCAGCGCCGATGCCTCGGCCGCCCCTGAGTCGCCTGACGGTCATCAGCTGGACGATCGGCAGGAAGGTCCCGGACTCAGCGGGTCGACCCTCGCCGGGCGATGTAGATTCGCGGCATGACCCAACCTGCCGCCGGCCCGAACGGCCACGTCTACCTCGTCAGTGCCGCGCGAACGCCGATCGGCAAGTTCGGTGGGGGACTGGCCGCCGCACCGGCCGTGGAGCTGGGCGGGGTCGCGATCCGCGCCGCCGTCGAGCAGGCTGGCCTGGATCCCTCGACGACCGCCTTCGATGACGTCCTCATGGGCATGGTCCTCCAGGGCGGCGCCGGCCAGGCACCGGCGCGACAGGCCGTCCTTCGGGCCGGACTCGCGGACACCACGTCCGCCACCACCATCAACCGCGTCTGCGGCTCCGGGCTGAAGGCGATCATGCTGGCCGTCGCCGAGGTCCGCGCCGGCGACGCCGAGCTGGCCATCGCGGGCGGCATGGAATCCATGAATGGCGCGCCGTACCTGCTGCCGGGTGCTCGCTTCGGCTATCGCCTCGGGAACGCCGAGATGAAGGACTCCACCGTGACCGACGGCCTGTGGTGCGCCATGGAGGACTGCCACATGGGCACGCACGCCGAACGCGTGGCGATCAGCGACCACGTGAGTCGTGAGGACCAGGATGCGTTCGCGCTGGCGAGTCACCAGAAGGCGATCGCCGCGATGGATGCCGGTCGGTTCGCCGCTGAACTCGCGCCGGTCACGATCCGCGATGCGAAGGGCCGCGAGACCGTGATCGCCGAAGATGAGAACCCACGCCGCGACTCGACCGCCGAAGCGCTGGCCCGCCTTCGTCCCGTTTTCGCGCTCCCGGACGGCGAAGATCGCGGGGATGCCACGACCGGCACGGTCACCGCCGGCAACGCCCCCGGGATCACGGATGGCGCCGCGGCCACGGTCGTCGCGAGCGAACGAGCTGTCGAGCAGCACGGCCTCAGGCCCCTGGCAAGGATCGTCGGGTACGCCCAGGCCGAGGTGGCGCCAAAGTGGCTGTTCCTCGCGCCGGTCCAGGGCGTCCGCCGCCTCCTCGAACGGATCGACCTCCCGATCGACGCGTTCGACCTCATCGAGATCAACGAGGCGTTCGCCGCGCAGGTCCTCGCCGATGGCCGGGAACTCGGCTTCGACTGGGACAGGGTCAACGTCAACGGCGGCGCCATCGCCCTGGGCCACCCGATCGGGGCCAGTGGCGCCCGGATCGTCGCAACGCTGCTCCACGAACTTGCCCGTCGCGAGGGCCGCTACGGCCTCGCGACCCTGTGCCTCGGCGGCGGTGGATCCGTCGCCATGGCGTTCGAAAGGACTCCCGCATGACCGCGACCACCGAGGCCACTGCCGTCGAGACGCCCACGTTCCGTCACTACATCGCGGGGGAGTGGTGTGATTCGTCGTCGGGCGAGACGTTCGAGAGCCGGAATCCCGCGGACACACGGGACCTCGTGGGCCGGTTCCAGCAGGGGACGAAGTCGGACGTGGCCAGGGCGATCAAGGCGGCCGAGACGGCGTTCCCGATGTGGCGTCGAACGCCGGCCCCCAAGCGCGGCGAGATCCTGTACGCGTTCGGCGCGCTCATGGCCCAGCACAAGGAAGAGCTCTCTCGGGCGATGACCCGCGAGATGGGCAAGGTCCTCGCCGAGGCGCGCGGCGATGTCCAGGAGGGCATCGACATCGCCTTCCTGATGGCCGGCGAGGGCCGCCGCATGGCCGGCGAGACCGTCCCATCCGAGTTGCCCGACAAGTGGGCGATGAGCGTCCGCCAGCCGCTTGGCGTGGCCGGGATCATCAGCCCTTGGAACTTCCCGATGGCCATCCCGTGCTGGAAGATGATGCCGGCGCTGGTCACCGGGAACACCGTGGTCTTCAAGCCATCGAGCGACACACCTCACTGCGCCACGCTCCTCGTGAAACTCATGCATGAGGCGGGCTTCCCCGCCGGTGTCGTCAACCTGGTCACCGGGGCGGGCGGCGAGGTCGGGAACGCGATCGTCGAGAGCCCGGACGTGCCGGTCGTCTCATTCACCGGCAGCTCCGCGACCGGGCGTCACCTGGCCGAACAGGCCGGCAAGCGCCTCAAGCGGCTCTCACTGGAGCTCGGCGGCAAGAACGGCGTCGTCGTTCTGGCCGATGCGGACCTGGATCTCGCCGCGGAGGGGATCGTCTGGTCGGCGTTCGGGACGAGCGGCCAGCGCTGCACCGCCTGTTCGCGCGTCATCGTCGATCGATCCGTCGTGGAGCCACTCCTCCAGCGACTGGAGGCGAAGTCCAGGGGCTTGCGGCTGGGTTCCGGTCTGGAGGCGACCACGGACGTTGGTCCGCTCATCAACGCCGGAGCCGTCGACAAGGTGGCCGGGTACATCGACGTCGGACGCACCGAAGGCGAGCTCGTGCTGGGCGGCAGCCGCGCGACGAGCGGTGACCTCGTCCACGGCCACTTCCACGAGCCGACGATCTTCGCCGGGGTCGCCCCGATGGACCGGATCGGCCAGGAGGAGATCTTCGGGCCCGTGCTGGCGGTCATCCCGGTCGACGGCTACAACGAGGCGATGCTGGCCCTCAACCAGACCCGCTACGGCCTCTCGTCAAGCATCTTCACCCAGGACGTGAACACGGCCTTCCGGGCGATGCGCGATTTCGAGACCGGGCTCATGTACGTGAATGCCGGTACGACCGGTGCCGAGACGCACCTGCCGTTCGGTGGCTGGAAGGAGACCGGCAACGGTCACCGCGAAGCCGGCCACGTCGCGCTCGACACGTACACGGAGTGGAAGTCCATCTACATCGACTTCAGCGGCCGGCTCCAGCGAGCGCAGATCGACAACCAGCCGTCCTGAGGTGGCCCGGCCTGAGGCGGCCCGGCCCTCCACTCGAGCGACGACACCCTCCCACCTGCTGCGGTATCATCCCGGCCACGTGGGCCCGTAGCTCAATGGCAGAGCAAGTGACTCTTAATCACTTTGTTGAAGGTTCAAGTCCTTCCGGGCTCACCAGACCCTCGATGCGACGAAACCTCGGACGGACGATCCCGTGACCGACGATTCGACCCCGCAGATCCTGGCTTTCGCTTCTTCCCTCTATTCGGCGCTCGACGACGACGACATCGAACCATTCGTCCACCTCTGCGCGGAAGACGTCGTCGTCCAGTACCCAGCCGCAGGGTCGTTGCTGTACGGCGGGGCGTGGCACGGTCATGATGGCTTGCGCCGATTCCTCCAGGCCCACGAAGACGCCGAGGAGATCCTCGCGTTCGAGCCGGGCCGGATGGTGGCTGACGGCGAGACGGTCTTCGTCCTCGGCTCCTTCCAGGGCCGGGCCAGGCCGACCGGCATCGTCTGGTCGACCGCGTTCGTCCATGTCCTGACGATCAGGGCCGGTCAGCTTGCGCGATGGGAGTCGTACTTCGACACCGAAGCCGCCGTGGCGGCGCACCGATCCAGCTGACGGTCGGACGATGCGTCCTCGCAGCGCCAGATCGATGAACCGGAGGGCGATCCGTGGCGGGCCGCCGTCGCCCTTATCGATCACCGAACGATAGGTCGCGAGGGCGACTGTCGGCGCGAGTTCCCGCACGGTGCAGCCCTCGGCCGGCCAGACGCAGCATGGATGTCTCGGACACCGTCGGATGTGCGCTCCCGGTCCACGGCGGGAGGCCTACCTGAACAGGTCGCTCATCCATCGCCAGCGCCGCGGGTGGTCAGGCGGATCCTGGGCCAGGCGGACCAGCTCGGCGACCGTCGGCGCGAGGTCGGCCGCGAGGGCGGCCGACACCGTCTTGGCGGCTTCCAGCT
>JBKJXL010000158.1:0-3681 GCA_046716225.1 Candidatus Limnocylindrales bacterium
GATCGTGGCCGTCGGCAGTCCGCGTGGACTCATCGAGCAGTATTCCACGAAGGAGGTCACGGAACTGCGGTTCGAGCCGGACGTGGCGGAGACGCTGCACGGGCGCTTCGATGCCATCGCCAAGCGCACCGAGTTCCTGCCGGACCGGATCCTGCTGTATGCCGATGACGGCGAGGACGCCGCGGTGGCCGTCCACGCGATGGGCCTCAAGCCCGAGACCGTACTGGTCCGCCGGTCGTCGCTGGAGGACGTGTTCCTGCGGCTGACCGGCCGGTCCCTGATCGAGTAGCGGCACCCGCATGGCCGCCATCACTCATACCCCGCCCGGCTCCGCCGCGACGCCTGGCTCGACGATGGCGCGCGTCTTCGAACATCGGCTGCTCGCCTACAAGCGCACGTTCCGGTCGACGATCTTCACGTCGTTCGTCACGCCGACCCTGTTCCTGGCGGCGATGGGCCTCGGCCTGGGGTCGTACGTGGACAGCGGCGACCCGGCAGCCCTGGGCGGGATCAGCTATCTCGTGTTCCTGGCACCCGGCCTGCTGGCCGCGGCGGCGATGAACTCGGCGTCGTTCGAGGCGACCTTCCCGGTCATGAGCGGGCTCACCTGGAGCCGGACGTTCCACGCGATGTACGCCACGCCCATCTCGCCGCGCGATATCACCCTGGGCAACCTGCTGTTCATCGCCGCGCGACTGACCTTGATATCGGCCGTGTTCACCCTTGTGATCGTCCTGTTCGGGGCGGCCACCTCGGCGCTCGTCGTGCTGGCCATCCCCGCCGCCGTGCTGACCGGGATGGCCTTCGCCGCCCCGATCGCGGCGTTCTCGGCGACGCAGAAGACACCCGAGAAGTTCAACGCCCTGTTCCGGTTCATCATCACGCCACTGTTCCTGTTCTCCGGCACGTTCTTCCCGATCGCCTCGCTGCCGCCGGTCCTGCAGGGACTCGCCTGGCTGACGCCGCTGTACCACGGTGTAGCGCTGACCCGTGGACTGTCGCTGGGGACGATCACCGCGGACCCGGTAGCCGCGCTGGTGGATGTCCTGTTCCTGTCCGCCTTCGTCATCGCCGGCACCTGGTTCGCGGTCCGGACGATCGGCCGTCGACTGGTGCGCGGATGACCGCCCTGCGGCTCACCCCGACGTTCATGTTCGGCAGCCGTCGGTCGATGAAGCTCATCGAACGGAACCTGTACATCTACAGGCACGGTTGGCTGGTCATCTTCAGCGGCTTCTTCGAGCCGCTGTTCTACCTGCTGGGCATCGGCTTCGGGATCGGGATGCTCGTCGGCCCGGTCGTGGGTCCGGGTGGCCAGGAGATCAGCTACCAGCAGTTCGTGGCGCCGGCTCTTCTGGCCAGCTCCGCGATGAACGGCGCGATCCAGGAGGCGACCTACAACTTCTTCTTCAAGCTGAACTACAACAAGACGTTCACGTCCATCCTCTCGACACCGCTGTCGCCCGGCGATATCGCGATGGGCGAGCTGGGTTGGGCGCTCATCCGCGGCGGCCTGTACGCCATCGGCTTCATGGGCGTCATCGCGATCCTCGGCCTGATCGTCTCGCCGTGGGTCATCCTGGCGTTCCCCGCCGCGTTGCTGGTCGGCTTCGCCTTCGGAGCGGTCGGCATGGCCTGCACATCGTTCATGCGCTCGTGGCAGGACTTCGACCTCATCAACATCGTAGTCCTGCCGATGTTCCTGTTCAGCGCCACGTTCTTCCCGATCAGCGCCTACCCGCCGGCGCTGCAGTTCATCGTGCAGATCACCCCGCTGTACCAGGGCGTGGACCTGATCCGGTCGCTGTCGGTCGGGTACATCACACCATTCCTGCTGGTCCAGGTGGCGTACCTGGCGATCATGGGCATCATCGGGCTGGTCATCACGTCGAAGCGGCTCGACAAGCTCCTGCTCAAGTAGCGCTGGCTCGCATGACGGACCGAGCCGCCCTCGCCCGGCTGTCGGAGGAGATCGTCGAGTGCCGGCGCTGCCCGCGCCTCGTCGAATGGCGCGAACGCGTCGCCGTGGAGAAGGTCGCGCGGTTCCGCGATGAGCCGTATTGGGGCCGGCCGTTGCCGGGCTTCGGCGACCCGGATGGGCGGATCCTCATCATCGGGCTGGCCCCGGCGGCCCACGGCGGCAACCGCACCGGCCGGGTCTTCACCGGGGACAAGTCCGGCGACTTCCTGTGGTCGGCGCTGTATGTGGCCGGCCTGGCTGATCGGCCGTCATCGCGCCGCGCCGACGATGGGCTGACGCTGACCGATGCGTACATCGCGGCCGCCGTGCGCTGCGCGCCGCCGCTCAACAAGCCGACCAACGACGAGCGCGACGCCTGCGCACCGTTCCTGGCTCGGGAGATCGGGTTGCTGACGGAGCTGCGAGTGATCCTGGCGCTCGGCACTTTCGGATGGGATGCGGCGCTCCGGGCGCTCACGACGCTGGGGCATCCCGCGAAGCCCAAGCCCCGTTTTGGGCACGGCGTGTCGTACGAAGTCGGACCCTACCGGCTCGTCGGCTCATACCACCCCAGCCAGCAGAACACGTTCACAGGCCGTCTGACCGCGCCGATGTTCCAGGGCGTGATCGCTCAGGCCCTGGCGCTCGCTACGCCGCCGGCTTGATGTCCCGACACTCCTGGGGACGCACAGGCTCAAAGGCGATCTCGAGGCATACTGGGCCTTCAGCGAGGACGACGACCCGCATCAGATGCACTGAACCGGGTTCGCGAGTGAGGAGCGGCAGTGGACGAGGGATCCGATCTCGAACGGCGTGACGTCGTCATCATCGGGGGTGGGATCGCCGGGCTGTCGGCCGCGTGGCGGCTACGCGATCGCGACATCCTCCTGCTGGAGGCCTCCGACCGACTCGGTGGCCGCGTCCGGTCCGAGCCCTACGGTGACTACTGGTTGAACTACGGCGCCCATCTCTTCCCGGCGCCAGGCTCGCTGGTCGACACGATGGCCCGTGAGGTGGACCTGGAGATGGTTCCTGTCTGGGGCGGGATGATGGGGCTGGCGGTGGGCGACACCCGACTGACGAGCGGCCGGATCGAGTCCTACCCGTTCCGGCTGCCACTGTCGGTAGGCGACCGGGTGGCGTTCGCGCTGAAGGGCCTGCAGATCCGGCGGGCCGTGGCGAGCTATCAGCGCAACGCCAAACCCGGGCCGGACGATACGCCGGCCGACGTCCGTGACCGCGTCCTGGGCTACCTCGACGACCGCACGTTCGCGGACTTCCTGGGCTCGATGCCACCCGCTGTGGAGGGGATCTTCTCGACCGCGTCCCACCGCGCCACCGCCGAGCTATCTGAACTGTCCGCCGGCTGCGGGATCGGCCTGTTCGCCCTGGTCTGGGGCGGCAAGCACTCCCTGATCGCGCGCAACCTGCTGGGCGGTACCGGCCGACTCCCGGCGGCGATGGGTACCGCACTGGGTGACGCGGCCCGGACAGACGCCGACGCCCGCGCCATCCACGCTGACGATGATGGGCAGGTCGTGGCGTACCTCGACCACGGGGCGCCGCGACGGGTCCGGGCGCGCCACGTGATCCTCGCCGCGCAGGCGCCGATCGCTTCCAGGCTGGTCGCCGAGATCGCGCCCGAGGCGTCGAGCGCGCTCGGCCAGATGTCCTATGGCGCCTTCCTCAGCGTTGCCGTGGCGACCAGGGAGACGACGCCG
>JBKJXL010000159.1:0-4720 GCA_046716225.1 Candidatus Limnocylindrales bacterium
ACGCACCTCCCCACGGGCATCGTCGCCCAGAGCCAGAACGAGCGCAGCCAGACCCAGAACAAGGAGATGGCCGTCAAGGTGCTCAAGTCCCGGCTCCTGGAACGGGCGCTCGAGGAACGCGAGGCCGAGGTCCGCAAGCTCAAAGGCGAGCATGTCGAGGCCGGCTGGGGCAACCAGATCCGGAGCTACGTGCTGCACCCGTACCAGATGGTCAAGGACCTACGCACGAACCACGAGACCGGCAACACGTCGGCGGTCCTCGATGGCGACCTCGACGAATTCATGCAGGCGGAACTGGAGCGGACCATCGGCGGCGACGAGACCACGGCGTGACCGAGGACGTCACGACGGAACAGATCGCGCGGGGGATGCAGGTGCCCGACATCCGACCGGCCCGGCCGGAAGACCTCGAGACGTGCGCTCGGGTCTGGCATGCCGCCCTCAACGACTACCTCGTCCGGCTCAACCAGCCCGAGTGGCCGTTCGACCCGGTTGGGATCACCGCGCTGTATCGACATACCCAGGGCACGGATCCCGATCGCTTCCTCGTGGCCGTGCGGTCCGACCCGACCCACGCCGCGCCGGACGGGGAGCGGATCGTGGGGTTCGTGTCGGCCTGCGTGCGCGAGACGCACTGGTTCCTCTCGATGTTGTTCGTGCTGCCGGAGGAACAGGCGAGCGGGATCGGCCGTCTGCTGCTGGAGCGTGTCCTGCCGTCCCCGGACAGCGGGATGACGCTCGCCACCGCCACCGACAGCGCCCAGCCCATCTCGAATGCGCTGTACAGCCGGTACGGGATGATCCCGCGGATGCCGCTCCTGAACCTGTCGGGTGAGCTACGACGACCCGAGCGCCTGCCGGACCTGCCCGATGGTGTGGCCGCGATCCCCTTCGAGGACGTCGTCGCAGGCGCCGCGGACGGAACCGGCCATCGCGAGCTCGCGAGCGTCGTCAACGCCCTCGACCGACGCACGCTCGGTGTCGAGCATCCGCAGGACCACGCCTGGCTGCGGCTGTCCGGCCGGCGCGGGTTCGTCTATCGATCCGCCACGGGCGACGTGCTCGGCTATGGCTACGGCTCCGATCTGGGTCGGATCGGGCCGATCGCCGTGCAGGATCCCGGCCTCATGGCCGCGGCGCTCGGCCACCTGCTGCGAACATTCCAGCCACGCGGCGCGTTCGCCGTCTGGACGCCGGGCGCTGCCGGGGACTGTGTCCGGCTGTTGCTGGCGGCCGGGCTGCGCCTCGAACCGTTCCCCATCCTGATGTGCTGGGACGAGCCGGCCACGGACTACACCCGCTACCTGCCGATCTCCCCCGGCCTCCTCTAACGACCGGACGTCACCGGACAGGACCGCACCGGACAGGACCATGGTCCGGTGTCGCGATGCACCGCTCGTCACGTTTGCCGGTGTCATGGACGGGTGGTAGCCTCAGAAGGACGTGGCTCTCCCTGCCGTGCCCGCGGACGGAGCCCTGCCAGCCGGAACCGATGTCGCGCGATATCGGACGACTCGCCCGCGGAGCCGAATGTGACCATCGCCCCCGCGCCGCCTGCGGCGCGCTCCCCCGGCCGACCCACCTACGGACGCGTGGATCAGGCTGCCCCGGAACGAGCTGTCCTGGTCCTGCACGATGTGACCAAGCAGTACCCGAACGGCAAGGTGGCGCTGCGCGACGTGGACCTGATCATCCCGGAAGGGGACTTCGTGTTCCTCGTTGGCCCGTCCGGGGCCGGAAAATCCACGCTCATCAAGCTGCTCATCCGCGACGAGGTGGCGACCCGCGGCGACGTCGTCCTCGACGGCCAGGATCTCGCCCGGTTGCCACGCCGCAAGGTCCCCAGGATGCGGCGCAAGATCGGGATCATCTTCCAGGACTTCAAACTCCTTCCGTCCAAGACGGTCTGGGAAAACGTCGCGTTCGCCCTGGAGGTGACCGGCACGCCGCGGCGGAAGGTCAGACCGGCCGTTGACCGAGTCCTGGCCCTCGTCGGACTGACGGCCCAGGCCAGCCAGACCCCGAATCAGCTCTCGGGCGGCGAGCAGCAGCGCACGGCGATCGCCCGAGCCCTCGTCCACGACCCGCGCCTGATCATCGCCGACGAACCGACCGGCAACCTGGATCCGCTCATCAGCTGGGAGATCCTGCAGCTCCTGTTGCGCATCAACGAGCTCGGGGTCACGGTCCTGATGGCGACCCACAACGCCGACGTCGTCACCGCACTGCGGCGACGCGTCGTCGCGCTCGAAGAAGGTCGGATCATCCGGGACGAGGTGGGCGGTGCGTACCACCTCGAGGACTGAGCGATGATCTCATTCGTCGCCTTCAGCCTGAAGCGGGCCTGGCAGGGGTACTGGCGGAACGCCGTCATGAGCCTCGCGGCCACGGCCACGATGGTGCTGATGCTCCTGCTGCTGGCGGGCTTCTTCATCATCCAGACAGGCCTGCTCGCCGGTCTCCAGTTCACCGAGCAGAAGGTCCAGGTGGTCGCCTACCTCCAGCCGAACATCCCCGACAGCCAGGTGTCCGCGATGGAGGGCCGCCTCGAGGCGCTCCCGGAGGTGGGATCCGTTCGGTACGTCAGCCGTCAACAGGCCCTGGTCGACTTTCGCGAATCGATGAAGGCGCAGGGTCGCGAGGACCTGACGCTCTACCTCGACAGCAACCCGCTGTACGCCAGCATCGAGGTCAAACTGGCGGATCCGGCCGGCGTTACGGTCGTGACCGAGGCGCTTCGAGCTGAGCCGCATGTCCGCAACGTCATCAATATCGAGGACCTGGTCCAGCGTGTGCTGACCGTCACCAACATCCTGCGCACGGCGGGCACCGTCCTGCTCCTGGTCGTCGGGGTCATCGCCCTGTTCATCATCGTCAACACGATCCGCCTGGCGGTCGTGGCACGGGCGGAGGAGATCGAGATCATGCGCCTCGTCGGTGCGTCGGACGCGTTCATCCGCTGGCCGTTCGTGTTCGAGGGCGCGTTCGTGGGGTTCCTCGGGGCCGTCATCGCCCTCGGCGTCCTGGCCCTCGCAGCCGAGCCGATCGGCGGCTTCATGGTCGACTTCTTTCGCGTCCTGCCGATCCAGTTCGGGTCGATGACGCGCGACCTCGTCACGCTCGTCATGGGCGCCGGCGTGGGCCTCGGCATCCTGGGTTCCTGGCTGTCGGTGCGGACCTACCTGATCCGCTGACACCGACCGTCGGGAGGACCATCGGCGGAGAGCTGGTTCGAGGGAACCCGTTGTACCCTAGTCGCCCTTCACGGACGCCCGCACGCAGGACTGACGATCGATGATCCCAGCCGATCCCGACCTCCCGGAGCCGGTTCGCTCAAGCTTTCCTGAGGCGCCCGGCCGGCGGCTGCCGATCCTCCCACTCGCCATCGCCCTGGTGGCGATCCTCGCCGGCGGCGCCCTGTTCATGTCGGGGTACTCGCTCGGGGCGAAGTCCGCTTCACAGCCCGGGACCCCGGTCTCGGAAGTCGAGGCATTCCAGCCGTTCTGGGACGCGTACCGCTCGATCGACGAGCGTTACGCGGGCGGCGAGATCGATCGCAATGCCCTCGTCCAGGGCGCCATCAAGGGCATGATCGACGCGCTGGGCGATCCGTACTCCTCGTACCTGACGTCGGAGGAGTATCGCGATAGCCTGCAGGGCATCAACGGCCAGTTCGAAGGGATCGGTGCCGAGATCGCGTCCGAGGCTGCCGATGGCACGCAGGGGTGTTCGACCCTCGGTCCGGACTGCCGTCTCGTGATCGTGGCCCCGATCGACGGCTCCCCGGCGAAAGCCGCCGGACTGCTGCCGGGCGACCTCGTGCTGGCGGCTGATGGGATCCCGCTCGACGGCCTGACCGTTGATGGCGCCCGAGACAGGATCCGCGGACCGAAGGGCACCACCGTGACGCTCACCATCCAGCGCGACGATGACGCGCCGTTCGAGCTTGCCATCACGCGCGATGTCATCCAGCAGCAGGAGGTCGTCAGCGAGGATCTCGCCGAGGGCGCCGTCGGCTACGTTCGCCTGGCTGGGTTCTCGGATACGGCCGCCGTGGACGTCACGCAGGCGCTCAAAGACCACGTCGATGCCGGCCGCACGAAGCTGATCCTCGACCTGCGCGGCAATCCCGGCGGCTTCGTCACCGCCGCTCGATCGGTCGCCAGCGACTTCATGTCCGACGGCGTCGTGTTCTGGGAGCAGGACGCGAATGGCGCGCAAACGCCCACGCGAGTGGAGTCCGGCGGCGCGGCCACCGGGTCAGACCTGGCGATCGTCTGTCTCATCGACGGCGGCAGCGCCTCGGCGAGCGAGATCGTGGCCGGTGCGTTGCAGGACACGAGTCGCGCGACGCTCATCGGCCAGCAGTCCTTCGGCAAAGGGACGGTCCAGCAGTGGCAGGAGCTGGGTGACGGCGGCGCGTTCAAACTCACGATCGCCCGCTGGCTGACGCCGGACAAGCGCTGGATCCACGACGTGGGCCTCACCCCGGACGTCGTGGTCGAGATCCCGGAGGGCACACTGCCCGAGACGGATGTCATCCTCGACGAGGCGCTCGAATTCCTCGGCGGGTCCGCCCGCGCCGACTGGCGCATCGCGGCCTGAGCGAAGCGCCTCAGCCTCTTGCGCCCGCAATCCGGTTCGGGTACGGTTCGCGGGAACGAAAGGAGGTGATGTGCAGTGATCGACAGTACGCGTAGCTGCACCACCTCGCAGGAGA
>JBKJXL010000160.1:0-8598 GCA_046716225.1 Candidatus Limnocylindrales bacterium
GGCACGACGATCCCACCCAGCAACAGGCACGCGATGAAGGCCGCGTTCGTCAGGGCCAGGGTCGCCTCGGCACGCAGCGACCCGGCCAGCAGCAGGCCGAGCCCGGCGAATGCCGCCGTCCCGAGGAGCCATGCGGCGACGAACACCGCGGCCGATGCGTCGGGACCCGGCCGCCATCCGAGCCAGACCGCGATGGCGCCGAGCACCAGGACCTGCAGCAGTTCCACGACCAGGACCGTGGCGATCTTCGCGGTCATCAGGCCCGTCCGCGTCAGGGGCGAGCCACCCAGCCGCTTGAGGACACCGTAGTGGCGTTCGTAGGCGGTCGCGATCCCGAGGTTCACGAGGCTCGCCGCCACGATCGCCAGCGTTAGGGCGCCCGGGACCAGGAACGCGAGCGGATCGGCCGCGATCCCGCCGACCAGGTCCACCGACGCGAAGAAGACCAGGACGACGGCCGGGATGATCGCCGTCACAAGCACGTTCTCGCTCCGGCGAGCCGTGAGCCGCAGCTCCATCGTCACCTGCGCGAGCGCGGCCTGGGATCGAGTCGCGGGGAGACTCATGCGCCCGACTCCCGGCCGGCGCCCACCAGGGCCAGGTAGGCCTCCTCCAGGGTCCCACCGCCGGACCGGAGCTCGACGATCCGGATGTCGTGTACGGCGCACCAGGACGCGAGCTCGGCGATCAAGTCGGCGTCGGGTGGCACGCCCGTGACCCGGGATCGGGCGGCATCGTCCTGGTCGGTCTCGACTCGGGCGTCGGTGTGATCCACCGCCAGCGCCGACCGGAGGGAGGCTGCCTCATCCGGTCTCAGGGCACGCTCGAGCCGGAACCGAAGCTGCGGCCGGACCCCAGACGTCAGCTCCGCCGGCGAGCCGGACCCGATCAGCCGGCCGCCATCCAGGATGTGGAGCCGGTCCGCGAGCCGCTCCACGTCGGACAGATCGTGGCTTGTCAGCAGGATGGCGACACCATCCGCCCGGAGGTCGGAGATGATGCCGCGGGTGATGGCCCGAGCTTCGGGATCCATGCCCGCCGTCGGCTCATCGAGGATCGCCACCTCCGGTCGACCGACGATGGCCACCGCCAACGCGAGCCGCTGGCGTTCGCCGCCCGATAGGCGTTTCACGGGGGTTCGCGCCACCGTCGCGAGACCCACGATTCCCAGGAGCTCGTCCGGGTCGCGCGGATCGCGATGGAACCGACCGTACTGGACGAGCGTCTCCCGCGGCCGCGCGCGAGGGTCGAAACAGCCGCACTGGAGCATGAGCCCCACCCGCGCCCGATGCGCCGGGCCGCCCGCCCGGGGGTCCACCCCCAGGACGCGGACGGTCCCAACGTCGCTCCGGCGATACCCTTCGATGATCTCGACGGTCGTGGTCTTGCCGGCCCCGTTCGGCCCGAGCAGCGCGACCAGCTCGCCGGCCGCGACGGTCAGCGACACGCCGTCGAGCACGGTCCGGTCGCCGTAGCGCTTCGAGGCGCCCGAGACGACGATGGCCGGCTCGTCGCTCATGCCACTGTCAAGGGGCGATCCTGGCGTACTGACGGTCGAAGTCCTCGTCGGTCAGCTCGCCGACCTGGATGGACCGGATCACGCCGGATCGATCGACGAAGTACGTCTGCGGCCGCCCGACGACGCGGTACGCGGTCTTGGCGACTTTGTCAGGATCCACGACCGTCGGCCACGTCGCGCCGTACTCGGCCACGAAGTCGATCGCCGGCCCCGGTGGGTCATTCGTGAGGATACCGACGATGGCGAGGCCATCGCCCGCGAACTGTGCCTGCTTGGCCCCCAGGAGCGGGAATTCGTCGCGACACGGCACGCACGATTGTCCCCAGAAGTTGAGGATGACCGGCTGACCACGCAGATCCGAGAGGCGGAACGGCTCGCCATCCAGCGTCAACGCGACGATCTCGGGCGCTGGATCGCCCAGGCCCGCGCGGTCGCCGGACGGACGCGTCACGGTGACCACCAGCAGGACGCCCGCGGTCAGGACGACGGCGATGGACAGGGCGACCAGGATCGGACGACGTGGCGTGACGGACCTGCCTATTCGAGCGTCGCCGTCCCCGTCATGTCGGGTATCGGGTGGAGCGAGCAGATGAACGTGTAAGTGCCGGCCGGCAGGGCGCCGACCTCGTAGGCGGTCGCCTTGACCCCGACGATCGGAGCCCCGTCGAACACGACGTTGCCGGACCCGTCGCGAAGATCGATGTCGTGGGCGATCCCACCGGCCTGGTTGTCCAGCACCATCGAGAACGGCGCATCGGCGGGCGCGCTGAATGCCTTCTCGACGAACGTGATGGCGACCGCGGTCACCACGACGTCGCCCTCCGGAAGCGGCTCGGCCGCGGCGCCCGACGGCGTCGGGCCCCCGGAGGCCGCCGGCGGGCCACCCGACGCGCCGGGCGCCTCCCCGCCCGCCTCGGCCTCCTTCGGTGGCAGCAGGCCGGTCTGCAGGACGATGCCGCCGATGAGCAGCACGGTCAGTGTCCCCAGCAGCAGCGACGGCGTCCGTGGTGCGGGGATGTTCTCCAGGTGGCCGGTGCGGTCCGCCTCGACCGTCTTGCGGTACTCCTTCACGGCATCCACGAGCCAGCCAAGCAAGGTCACGATCAGGGCGGTGACCCCGATGGCCAGCAGCCACTCGCCGAAGACCAGGCCGAGCATGAGCATCGTGACGCCGACTGCGCCCAGCAGTGGGCGGAACGACGGCCCGGGCATGTGGACGCCCGGCGGCGGGCCGTCGTGGATGACAGCCGGGAGCGGCGGTGCGGATGCCGAGATCTCGCGGTCGTAGATGCCCATCGCCTCGGCCAGCCAGTACAGCAGCGTCAGCGCGAACGCGATCGCGCCGAGATACAGGATCATCCCGCCGAAGACGAGGCCAAGGAACAGCAGGAATGCGCCGATCGCCGCGAAGATCGGCGAGAACGACGGCCCGGGCATGTGGATCCCGGCGGGGGTGGCCGGCTTGACCGGCTGGAACCCGCGGCGCGCCGGCGGGGCGGTCAGCAGACGACGGAACTGGATCGCGAAGACGAGGACCGCCAACGCGATGATGGCGATCGGGAGCAACGCGATGAGCGCTCCCCAGTCCGGGATGACGAACTGCGAAAGCGTCTGGAGGAGCGAGTCCCAGATCTCGAACATCGGAGTCGCTCAGCCTGTTGCGCGGCGCGCGGTGATGGTCCGCCGGTTCATTCGCCCCGCGTCCCCACCGCAAGGACGTACGCCATGATCGCCATCGCGATGCCGAGGCCAAGGAGCAGCGTCACGCCCGCGTAGATGTCCATGTTGACCATGTCCTGACCTAGGGCGGCGGGCACCACGAGGTAGATGATCGCGATCACGATGAAGATGATCCCGAGCAGGGCTGCGTTCCGGGGATGGCGGAGTAGATGCATCCGGAGGCTCCCTAGCTCGAGGCGGGAACGAGGTAGAGGATCGTGAACAGCAGGATCCAGACCACGTCAACGAAGTGCCAGTACAGCGAGGCGCCTTCGACGGCGTCGTGATGGCGGGCCGAGAACTGTCCGGCCATGCCGCGGTACAGCACGACCGCGAGCATGATCACGCCGCCGAAGACATGAGCCCCGTGGAACCCGGTCAGCGTGTAGTACGTGGTGCCGAAGATCCCCGACGAGAGGGTCATGCCTTCCTGGCCGAGCATGAAGTAGTCGGCTGCCTGCATCAGCAGGAAGGTGATGCCCAGGACCAGCGTCACCGCCATCGCCCGCAGGAACCGGGTCCGGTCCCCCTTGCGGATGGACCAGACCGCGATCTGGCAGGTGAACGAGCTGATGATCAGGATGATCGTGGCCGGCAGGACGAGCGACTCGACCTTCAGCGTGTGGGCGAATTCCTCTGGAGGCCACGGTAGGTTCGCGGCCCGGGAGTTGAAGTACGCCGCGAAGAGGCCGGCGAAGAACATCACCTCGGAGGTGATGAACAGCATCATCCCCAGGATCGGATTGCTGATGCCGCCGCCCTTGTCGTGCCCGTAGTGCTCCAGCGGGTCGTGCTGCGCCGGGGCCGTGGTGAGTGCCTGGCTATCGGTGGTCATCGTCCCGTCCGCGCTCAGTGGTGGGCCGCCGGCCCGTGACGGCGGTCGAAGACCGGTCGCTCGGAGCGGATCTCCGGCAGGTGGTCGAAGTTGTACGGCGGCGGCGGCGAACTGGTCGCCCACTCGAGGGTATTGCCCTCCCACGGGTCGTCACCGGCCGGTGCCCCGCTGCGCAGTGACCCGAAGATGTTCCACAGGAGCGGCAGCATGCTCGCGGCGATCAGGAACCCGCCGACCGTGGCCACGATGTTCAGGTCGTTCCAGCCGGCCGTGGCGGAGTAGTCGGCGATGCGTCGGGGCATCCCGGCCAGACCCAGCTCATGCATCGGGAAGAAGGTCAGGTTGAAGCCGATGAACATGAGCACGAACTGGACCTTGCCGAGGGTCTCGTTCAGCATCCGACCGGTCATCTTCGGGAACCAGTAGTAGAACCCGGCCATGACCCCGAACACGGACCCGCCGAACAGCACGTAGTGAAGGTGTGCCACCACGAAGTAGGTATCGTGGATCGCGAAGTCGACCGGGACGGATGCGGCGATCGCGCCGTTGATGCCGCCCAACAGGAACATCGACAGGAACCCGATCGCGAAGATCATCGGCGTGGAGAACGTCAGCTTGCCGCGCCACATCGTGAAGATCCAGTTGAACATCTTCACGCCGGTCGGGATCGCGATCAGGAACGTCATCAGGCTGAAGAACGGCAGGTAGACCGCGCCCGTCGTGAACATGTGGTGGGCCCACACGGAGAACCCGAGGGCGCCGATGGCGGCCGTCGCGAACACGAACGCCTTGTAGCCGAACAGTGGCTTGCGGCTGAACACCGGCAGGATCTCGCTGATCATGCCCATCGCCGGCAGGACCATGACGTAGACCGCCGGATGTGAGTAGAACCAGAAGACGTTCTGGTAGAGGATCGGATCGCCGCCGACGCTGGGATCGAAGAAGCCGCCGCCGTAGTTTCGGTCGATGAACAGCATGATCAGGACGCTCGTGATGACCGGCGTGGCCATCAGGACCAGGACGGACGTGACCAGCATCGTCCAGACCATGATCGGCATCCGGAACAGCGTCATCCCGGGCGCCCGCATCTTGAAGATGGTCACAAGGAAGTTGATCGCGCCCAGGATGGAGCTCGTCCCGATCAGGACGAGCGCCACGATCCAGAGGTCCTGGCCGGTGCCAGGCGAGGCGAGCGGGGCGTCCTGCGACAGCGGCGCGTAGCTGGTCCACCCGGCGGCGGCCGAGCCGCCTGTCACGAAGCCGGCCAGGAGCAGGACGCCGGCCAGTGGCAGCATCCAGAACGACAGCGCATTGATCCGCGGGAAGGCCATGTCCGGCGCGCCGATCTGGAGCGGCACGACGTAGTTGCCGAAGCCCGCCAGCATCGGGATCACGAACAGGAAGATCATGAACGTGGCGTGCATCGTGAACAGTTCGTTGTAGGTCTGCGCCGTGACGAACTGCAGTCCAGGCACAGCCAGCTCGCTGCGGACGGCCAGCGCGAGGATGCCGCCGATGAAGAAGAACACGAACGAGTTGATGACGTACATGATCCCGATCTTCTTGTGATCGGTCGTCGTCACCCAGCCGTACAGCCCGCTCTTGTAGGCGGTGGCGGCCGGATGCAGGGTCGTCGTCGCCATTCAGTCGATCCTCGTGGACGTGAGCGCGGTGGTCATGGCGCGAGAGATCCCGACGCTTCTGGCGAGGCGGGCGGTGTCGGTGACGCGGCGGCGGCCGCCACCTTGTCGGCGAGCCAGGCGTCGAAGTCGGCCGCGGTCATAGCGTGCACATCGAACAACATGATCGAGTGTCCCGCGCCGCACAGTTCCGCGCACTGGCCGCGGAACGTTTGCCCGGCCTGGTCCTCGTCCACGTTGAAGTCGAACTGGTTGACTCGACCCGGAACCACGTCCCGCTTGAACAGGAACTGCGGGACGTAGAAGGCATGGATGACGTCCGTCTCGGCGGCCGTCAGGAATAGTCGGATCGTGCGCCCGACCGGAACGTTCATGCCGCCATCCGGGCCGATGGGGGCCAGCTGCGTGTAGACGATCTGCCCGTCGGCGCCGATATAGTCGAAGCTCCACTGGAACTGGCCCGCGCGAGCGTTGATCCGCGTCTCGGGCTCCGCTGACGTCGCGTCCACGACGTTCAGTGTCTGCCAGGAGATGACGAACAGGAAGGCGACGATGATCGTGGGCACGATCGTCCAGACCGCCTCGGCGATGGTGTTGCCGTGGATCTGGGGCGGGAGCGTGTCGTCACCGGGCTTGCGGTGATACCGGATGACGGACCACAGGATCAGGCCCTCGACCACGAAGAAGACCGCGACCGCGATCAGGAAGACGATCGTGTAGAGGTCCCGGATCGCGGCGCCCTGGGACGTGACGGCCTGCGGCGGGTACAGCCCCGTCACGAACGTCTCGCCGAACTTGATGAAATCGACACCCAGCGCGACCGCGACGACGACCGCGATCAGCGTGCTGGCGCCGATGGCGATCGCGGTGAGCGCGACAGTGGAGGGGCGCGTCCCTGGGAGGCTCGACATCAACGTCCTCGAGGATGGCCATCGGGCACGGACTGGGCACGGCGACCGGTGAGTGAGCGTGGACCGGCCCATCGGCCGGAACGCGGCCATTCTACCCGGAGCGGGACGGCGTCGCGCGCTCGCGCACCGGGTTCGTGGGAGGATGCGACTCATGCGAGCCCGGTCCTCCCAGAGCGTGTCCCGACCGATCGTGGCGGTCCTGTTGGGCCTCGCCGTCTGGCTGGCGGCCGCGGCGACGGTCGCCGCCCACGGTGACGTCCCCGCGGAGCCGCCGAACGTCGGCACGATCCTGCTGGGCTGGACGTTCGAGCCGATCCCGACCCTGGCGATCCTGCTCGCGACCGGCTGGTGGTTGTGGGCCGTACGTCGGGTCGACGCGGCGCATCCCTCGAATCCTGTCCCGGGCCGACGGACGGCCTACTTCCTCGCCGCCATGGGCGCCCTGGCGCTAGCCTTGCTGTCGGGGATCGATCGCTACGACACGACGCTGTTCTCGATCCATATGGTCCAGCACATCCTGCTCATCCTCGTTTCGGCGCCCCTCCTGGCCCTGGCCGCACCGGTCACGTTGCTCTTGCGGGTCAGCTCGCATCACACGCGGCGCCGATGGGTCCTGCCGATCCTGCACTCGCGGCTCGTCCGGGTCCTCACACACCCGATCGTCGCGTGGCTCGTCCTCGCGTCGGTCATGTGGGTCAGCCACTTCTCGCCGCTGTTCGACGCGGCGCTCGAGGACCCGCTCATACATTATCTCGAGCACGCATTGTTCCTGACCGTGGCCCTCCTGTTCTGGTGGCCGGCCGTCGCCCTCGATCCGGCCCCGTCGCGGATGGGCCATCCCGGGCGGATGACCCACGTCTTCCTCCAGATGACCCAGAACACGTTCCTGGCCGTCGTTCTCATCAGCGCGACGACCGTGCTGTATCCGCACTACGCCTCGCTGAGCCTGCCGTGGTCGTCGGACCCGCTGGAGGATCAGCGGCTCGCCGCGGGGATCATGTGGTTGGTCGGCGATCTCATCTTCATCGGGGCGTTGATGGCGCTCGTGTTCGGTTGGATGCGATCCGAGGAGCGCGCCGCGCCCCGGGCGGACCGAGCGGCGGCGCGGGATCTGGCGGCCATCAGGGTCCGCGAGCAGCACCTGGCCGACCGGCTCGCCAACGAGCGCACCGACCGCGACTGATCAGGACTCAGCCACCCGATCGAAGGGGTCCCCCTGAGACGTCATGCCTACGCGGCGTCGACGGATCGCGGCGGAGGGGTCTGAGGCGATGCGCCGGGGACGTCCTCCCGACCGAGATACCCGACGCGATTGCGGCCGTTCTGCTTGGCGTCGTACAGCGCTTCGTCGGCAAGGCGAAGCAGGGCCACGCGTTCGACGGCCTGGTCGGGAGCCAGCGCGACGCCGATCGATACGGTCAGCCGCTCACTGACGCCCGGAGCGATCGAGATGATCGTCGATTCGGTCCGGCTTCGGATCCGTTCGGCCACGGCCAGGGTCGTGGCCAGGTCTGCCCCCGCCAACAGGACGCCGAACTCCTCGCCACCGTAGCGGGCGGCGACATCGCCGTCGCGCATGCACGAGCGGAGGACGCCTGCGAACGCGCGCAGGGCTTCGTCGCCCGCAGGATGACCGTGCCGATCGTTGACGTCCTTGAAGTGGTCGAGATCGAGCATGAGTACGCCGAGCGAATCGTCGACGCTGCGGGACTCGAGGGCGTCCTCCAGCGCCCGATCGAAGGACCGGCTGTTCTGCAGGCCGGTCCGGGCGTCGGTGTTGGCCTGACCGTGCAGCGCGGCCAGCAGTCGGCGGTTCGCGATCGCGAGGGCGGCATGTTCCGCGATCCGGGCGACGCCGGCCCGAAGGTCCAGCGGGAACGCGCGTGGAAGGTCCCAGAAGAGGTGGACGGCGCCCACGTTCTCGCCGTGCGACAGCGGGACGCAGGCGACCGTCCCATGATCCGTCGGATAGAT
>JBKJXL010000161.1:0-5107 GCA_046716225.1 Candidatus Limnocylindrales bacterium
GTAGTAGGCGGCCTGCTCGGCGATCTCGGGGCTACGGATGGAACCGTGCCACACGAACGGGGGCACGCCATCGAGCGGGCGGGGGGTGGACGTGAACCCGGTCAGCGCGGTCCGGAACTTGCCTTCCCAGTCCACGACATCCTCGCGCCACAGCCGGTGGAGAAGGGCGTAGTTCTCGTAGGCGAGCGGGATCCCGTTGCGCAGGTCCTGCCCGAACCAGGGATAGACCGGACCCATGTTGCCGCGGCCCATCATGAGATCGACCCGGCCATCGGCCAGGTGCTGCAGCATCGCGTAGTCCTCGGCGATCTTGACCGGGTCGTTGGTCGTGATCAACGTCGTCGCCGTCGACAGGATCAGGCGATCCGTCTTCGCCGCGATGTACCCGAGCATCGTGGTGGGAGATGACGGCACGAAGGGCGGATTGTGGTGCTCGCCGGTGGCGAACACATCCATCCCGACCTCTTCAGTCTTGAGCGCGATGGCCACCATCGCCTTGATCCGCGCTTCCTCGCTCGGAGTCGTGCCAGTGGTTGGGTCGGCCGTGACATCGCCGACCGTAAAGACCCCGAACTGCATCTCGTATTCATCCCTGACGGCGCTGCGCCGTCCATTCGTCGGGCCTGGGTGGCCCGTTCGTTCTGACCCTACCTTACTCCACAGTCGTTGCGTAGTCAACGACATGAGCCCGGCCGAGCGAACGCGGATCGCCTGGAAGGCGGTCGGGACCCGGCTGAAGGCTGATCGGTGCTGGGCGCGAACTCGCCCGTCGGGGGCATGTGATCGGTCAGAACGCTCGCTTGAGCACGAACAGGCCGATGAGGACGGCGCCAGCGATGAGCAGGATCAGCTGCTCCGTGGGCAGTCGCGCGACCGTATCGAAGGCGCCCGAAGCGGCATTCATCAACTCCGCGCCGAGGTCGCCACCGCCGCCGCCCGGCCCAGACTGACCGGCCGGTCCTTGCCCAACGCCGTTGCCGTACTCGACCATCGACGCATCATCGCACCCGACGCAAGGGCGCTATGACGATCAATCCTCGCGGGAGTAGATCACCACGCTGTACGGGCCCACGGAGACCAGGCCGCTCTGCGCGCAGCCGTCCAGCGGCGGTCCGTTCGCATCCAGATCGAACGCATCGTGGCTGCCGAAGTCGTGGGCGTACGTGGACGCGTCCGAATTGAAGCGGACGTTCCAGCGACCGGGCGCGGGGAAGCCGAGCCGGACGTCGTCCAGGATCCGGTCGGCGAAGTGGGCGACCACGACGGTGTCGTCGTGTCGTCCGCCATCCATCCAGCGGTGCATGGCGAACAGCTTCGAGTCCTGGTCCGCGCGCAGCACAGCGACGTTGGAGCCGCGCAGGCCCAGGGTGGTGCCGTCCCGAGCGCGCCGCAGTCCGATGAGGTCGCGGTGGAGTCGCAGGATGCCCTTGTTCGAGACCGCTTTCTCCCAGTCGAGCGCGACGCTGTCGTCGAACCACCGATCCTCCAGGAGCTCCTGGCCCTGGAACAGCATCGGGATGCCGGGTGAGGTCAGGACCAGGGCCGAGCCGAGTACGGCCCGCTTCTTCGACCACCAGCCTCCTGCGTCACCCGGCGCGATCGCCTCGGGAACCCGGGTGTCGCCGTTGGCGACGTCGTCGTGCGACTCCGTGTAGATGACTCGGCGCAAGGACGCGCCCCGGCCTTCCCCGACGATCCCATCGACGACACTCTCGATGTCCCGGTCAGCGTCGTCGGAGGCGACGAGGGCAGGTCTCACCCGACGGATGAACCCGCCGTCCCATTGCGCCCCGAAGCCGAGGCCTCCCGCGTCCGTCCCGACGACGACGGTGTGGTCGTCCTGGAGGTCTTCCGCGATCGTGATCTTCCACGGCTGGCGAGAGCGGATCTCGTCGTTGAGCCAGGCGAGGAATGAGGCCCCATCGGGCAGGGCCGCCGCCGGATCGTTGAGATCGCCGTCCACGGTCCGGATGTTGATGGTCGAGTCGAATCGCAGGCCGTCGCAGCGGAACTCCTCCAGCCAGCACATCGCGCTGTCGCGCAGGAACGTCCGGACCTCGCCGCGGCCGAAGTCCGGACGAGTGGCTCCCCACGGCGTGACGGCGCGTTCGTCGTTGTAGAAGTAGATCCCGCCGCCATCGCCCTCCGACCAGCCGTCGAACCGCCACAGATCCAGATCCGACGGACCCAGGTGGTTGTAGACGACGTCGACGATGACGGCGATCCCATGCGCGTGGGCGTTGCGGATGAAGCGCTTGAACGCATCCGGTCCGCCGTACCCGGATTCGATCGCGAAGAGGTGGGCCGGGTTGTAGCCCCACGAGATGTCCCCCGCGAATTCGAACGGCGGCATGACCTGGACGGCGGACACGCCGAGGCGCCGGAGGTAGGGGAGGCGACGCCCGGCCTCGTCGAATGTGCCGTGACGGTCGGGCGACCAGGCGAACGAGCCGATGTGCATCTCGTAGATCACCAGCTCATCCCATGTGGGCATCTCGAAGGCGTCGTCGCCCCAGTCGAAGCCCTCCGGGTCGTAGACGATGCCATTGCCCACAGAGTTGGTGACGTGTCGAGCGTACGGATCCAGCTTGGAGCGGTCGCCGTCGGCGGTCCGGATGGTGAACTTGTACTCGGCGCCCGGTGTCACGCCGGGAACGTCAGCGGACCACGTGCCGGTCGTGCCGTCGACGTCCGGGGTGAGCGCCGTCCGATCGCGCGCCCAGTCGTCGAATGTCCCGGTGACGAAGACGGCCTCGGCGTGCGGTGCCCAGACGCGGAACGTCGTCCCATCGCGGTAGGGGATTGCCCCCATGCCAGGGCGCTCTGACGGGGCCATGCTCATTCCCGCGACGATACAGTGCACACGAGGGGGAGGTTCGGGCCGGGTGCCAAGACGCACCCACCACGGCGCCCCTATCCTTCGGGCCATGGCGACGATGGTCCGAATGCGCGCCACGTACCCGGGATCCACGTGATCGATCGCGAGCGGATGATCGGCGATCTCCGGGCGATGATCCGGATCCCGAGCATCACCGGGTCCGAGGACGCGATCGCGGCCTGGGCCGCAAGCGTCCTCGCCAGTCTCGGCCTCGCCGTGGAGACGGTGACCCCCGATCTGGAGGATGTCCGTGGGGACCCGGACTGGCCTGGCGAGGAGATGCCCCGGCGCTCGCTCCCGGTCGTGATCGGTCGGGCCGGCCCGGCGGGCGAACGGAGGATCGTGCTGTCCGGCCACCTCGACGTGGTCCCGCCGGGCGACCCCGCCACGTGGACGGCCGACCCGTGGGCCGGCGAGATCCGAAACGGCGCCATGTACGGCCGGGGCAGCTGCGACATGAAGGGCGGCGTTGCCGCGATCGTGGCAGCGGTTCGGGCGCTCGCCGCGTCGGGCGATCTCGGCCGACTCGACGGAGAGCTGGTCGTGGCCCTCGTTCCGTCCGAGGAGGATGGCGGACAAGGGACACTGGCGGCGATCCGTGCGGGCGCTACCGGCGACGCGGCGATCATCACGGAGCCATCCGACCTCGACGTCGTCGTCGCGCACGCGGGAGCCATCACCTTCCGGTTGACCGTGCCAGGTCGTGCGGCCCACGCGTCACGACGCCGCGAAGGCGTCTCCGCGCTCGACAAGTTGTGGGTCCTGGCCAGGGCGCTCGAGACCGACGAACAACGCCGCAACGACGCCGAGACCGACCCGTTGATGACCGCCCTGGGCCTTCCGTATCCCACGATCATCGGGATCGTCTCAGGTGGTGAATGGGCCTCGACAGTGCTGGATCGGGTCGTTGTCGACGGGCGGTACGGCGTCCGTCTCGGCCAGTCGGAGGCCGACGCGGGCGCTGAGCTGCTCGCCTGCATCGAGACCGCCTGCGCCGCCGACGACTTCCTCCGCGAGCATCCGGCGACCGTCGAGATCACCGGTGGTCGGTTCGGATCGGTCCGCGTTCCGTCCGACCATCCATTGCCCGTCGGACTCGCGGCCACCGTCGAAGAGGTCACCGGTCGCCGGCCGAAGCTCCTGGGCGAACCGTACGGCGCCGACATGCGCCTGTTCGTCAATGTCGGCCAGACGCCGTGCGTCATCTTCGGGCCGGGCAATGTCAAGTTCGCTCACAGTGCCGACGAACACGTCCCACTCGACCAGGTCGAGGACTGCGCGAGGGTGCTCGCCGCCTGGGTTCGGCGGGAGCTGCTGACCTAAACGGCATCCGTCAGCGTTCGCGCCGACCGTGCCTGACGAGATCCAACGGGACCGGCGCGGTGGCTGGGTCGGCGCGGGGTGGATACGCTACCCGCGATGACCTCGATCGAACGACGGTACCCACTCGGCGCGGCTCTGACGCTCGAGCAGCTCGATGGGGACCCGTACCGGCCGCTGGCTCGCCTCCGCGACCGTGAGCCCGTCGCGTGGGTCCCGGTGCTCGGTGGCTGGCTGGTGACCCGACGGGACCTGTGCCTCGAGGTGATGCGCGACGCCGCACGCTTCACGGTGGACGATCCGCGGTTCTCGACCGCGCAGGTCGTCGGGCCCAGCATGCTGTCGCTCGATGGCCCCGAGCACAAGCGCCACCGCGATCCGTTTGCTGCGGCATTCCTGAGGCCGGAGGCCCGCAGCCGGTTCGCCGCGCTGGTCGAACCCGAAGCGCGCCGGCTCATCGAGGACCTGCGGCCATCCGCCAGGGCAGAGATCCGGCGCGACCTGGCCGGACCGCTTGCCGTGACGGTCGTGGCCCGGGCGCTGGAGTTGCTGGAGGTCGAGCCCGCGGTCGTGCTCGGCTGGTACGACGAGATCGTGGCGGCGGTCGATCGCGTGTCGGCGGGCGGGAAGATCGGGCCGAGCGCCCGCGACGCGGTCGGCGCGCTCGGGCGCCATGTCGCCGGGACCATCGATCAGGGCAAGGGCGTACTTTCGGCCGCGACCGCCACCCTCACACCTGCCGAGGTCGAATCCAACGCGGCTGTGATGATGTTCGGCGGCATCGAGACCAGCGAGGGGATGACGACGACGCTCTTCTGGCACCTGCTGACGAACCCGGACCAGCTGGCTGCGCTACGGGCCGATCGTTCCCTGGGCGCCGGCGCAGTCGAGGAATCGCTGCGCCTGGAG
>JBKJXL010000162.1:0-3398 GCA_046716225.1 Candidatus Limnocylindrales bacterium
CCGTCGCGCCGTCGCGCTCGGCTATACTCCGGACCGATATCCAGCGTGCATATCCGTTATGCACTGAAGCCCGCCATCCGAGAAGCCAGAGGTGCCCCTTGTCGTCGGCCTCGCCGCGGATCGCCGAAGGTCGGCCCGTCCCGCACATCGTCACGGAGCTGCCCGGGCCGAAGGCTCGCGCCCACGTCGAATTCGATGAGACCTGGACGTCGCCGAGCCTGCCGCGCGCCTACCCGATCGTGCCCGTGCGAGGCGAGGGCCTGACGGTCGAGGACATCGACGGCAACCTGTTCCTCGACTTCGCCGCCGGCATCGCGGTCAACTCCACGGGCCACTCGCACCCGCAGGTCGTCGCCGCGATCCAGGAGCAGGCCGCGGAGCTGATCCATTTCAGCGCGAGCGACTTCTACCTGCCCATCTACCCCGAGGTCTGCCGTCGCCTGGCCGAACTCGCGCCGATCGCCGGCCGCGCGCGGACATACCTCGGCAATTCAGGCGCCGAAGTCGTCGAAGCTTCGATCAAGCTGGCCCGCTACGCCACCCATCGCCCGTACATCGTCGCGTTCCTGGGGGCGTTCCACGGCCGCACCTACGGCGCGGTCTCGCTGACGGCCTCCAAGGCCAAGTACCACGCCGGCTTCGGGCCGCTCCTGCCAGGCGTCTTCCATGCGCCGTACGGTCGGGTCGAGGACCTCAAGTGGTTCGACGACGTCCTGTTCGACAAGCTTGCGCCCGCCAACGAAGTGGCCGCGATCATCGTCGAGCCGATCCAGGGCGAAGGTGGCTACGTCGTCCCGGAGGACGGATTCCTCCAGGGCCTGCGAGACATCTGCGACAAGCACGGCATCCTGCTCATCGCCGACGAGATCCAGTCCGGTGCCGGGCGGACCGGCAGGATGTGGGCGATCGAGCACTGGGGCGTGCAGCCCGCCATCCTGCTCGCCGCCAAGGGCATCGCCTCGGGCATGCCGCTCGGCGCGATGATCGGTCGAGCGGACCTGCTGGAGGCCTGGGGACCCGGCGCGCACGGCTCCACGTATGGCGGCAACCCGGTCGCGTGCGCGGCGGCCTTGGCGACGATCGACCTCCTCGAAGGTAGCCTTGTCGAGAACGCCGCCGCCCGAGGCGCTCAGGCGTTCGCCGGCCTGCAGCCCCTCATGCAGCGGTACCCGGAGCTCGTTCGCGACATCCGCGGAAAGGGCCTCATGGTCGGCATCGAGTTCGACTCCGGTGAACATGCCGAGGAGATCCAGTGGGCCTGCTTCGAACGCGGCCTGCTCGTTCTCGAATGCGGCCGGTTGAGCGTCCGCCTGTCACCGGCCCTGACCATCTCCGGATCCGAGATGGATACGGGTCTGCGGATCTTCGCCGAGGCCGTGGCGGAGGTCGCCGGCCACGGTGCACAGGTCCTGCGCGAGGTCGTCGAAGCGGGCGCGCTGCACGAGGTCGAGGCGGCCGGTTGATCCGGCGCGGCGGCGGATCGGGCATGCGATGACGGCATCCAAGGTCGCGACGATGCGCGATGCCATCGCGGCCCTCGTCCGGGACGGCGACTGCGTGGCGATCGAGGGCTTCACCCACCTCATCTCGTTCGCGGCCGGCCACGAGATCATCCGCCAGAAGCGGCGCGATCTCACCCTGGCCCGGCTGACACCAGACCTCGTCTACGACCAGATGATCGCCGCGGGCGTCGCGAGCAAGCTCGTGTTCAGCTGGCTCGGCAATCCGGGTGTCGGCGGACTTGGTGCGATCCGCCGACGCATCGAAGGCGACATCCCCGAGGAGCCGCTCGCGGTCGAGGAGTACAGCCACTTCGGGATGGTGGGGCGGTACACGGCGGGCGCGATGAACCTGCCGTTCTTCCCGCTGCGGAGCTACTTCGAGACGGATCTGCCGGTGGCCAATCCGCGCATCCGGCCGATCGAATCGCCCTACGGCGATGGCACGGTCTACGCCGTCCCGCCACTGCGACCGGACGTCACGATCGTCCACGCTCAGCGCGCCTCGGCCGCCGGTGACACCCAGGTCTGGGGTCTGGCCGGGTGCCAGAAGGAAGCCGCATTCGCCGCGGATCGGGTCATCGTGGTCGTCGAGGAGCTCGTGGACGAGGCGGTCATCCGGTCCGATCCCAACCGGACGATCTTCCCCGGCCTGATCGTTGACGCCGTCGTCGTCGAACCATGGGGCGCACACCCGTCCTACGCCCAGGGCTACTACGACCGCGACAACCGGTTTTACCTCGACTGGGATCCGATCAGCCGCGACGAGGCCGCCACGCAGGCCTGGTTGCGCGAGTGGGTCTACGACCTCGACGGTCGAGCTGCCTACATGGACAGGCTCGGCGACGAGCGCCAGGCCGCCCTGAAGCCAGGGCACGCCCCGTCCGGTTCGGTCGACTACGGTGAGTACCGCTGATGGCAACGACCGAGTCGTTCGAGGTGCGCCGATGACCTTGCCAGTTCGGCCGATGACCTCGCGTGCATGTGGTGACCATGTAAGCCATCAGGTCGTTCCCGCTGGTCGAGGTGTGCACCCTGTGCGCCAAACGGACACCCAGGACGTCTCCGTTGACCGTCCGGTGCAGGTGGTGCACCCGTCCACCAAGGGCAGGGTCGCACTTCGCCCATATGGTCATGGCATGCACATCGCGTCAGCCGCTCGCTCAGACCGACCGAGCCGATGACTTCGGAGCCGCTGATGATCCTCGTGGTCGGCCCGTATCGCACCGGCACGGATGGCGATCCAGCGCGGATCCGAGCCAACGTCGGGGCCATGACCCGCGCGGCGCTCGAGCTCTACCATCGCGGCCACCTGCCCGTGCTGGGGGAGTGGTTCGCCCTGCCGCTCATCGAGGAGGCGGAGCTGGCCGGCCTGGAAGACGCGTTCGAGGAGCTGTTCAACCCGATCGCGGAGCGCGTCCTGGAGCGCTGCGACGCGTGCCTGCGGATCGGCGGCGCGAGCGAGGGCGCTGACCGGATGGTGGCCACTGCGACGCGCCTCGGCAAGGTCGTCTTCACCGACATCGAGGCGATCCCGTGATCGATGCGCCCGAGGCGCCGGCCTTCAGCAAGTCCGAGATGATGATCGTGGCCGCCGCGCGCGCCCTGGCCGAGCAGCACGTCTGCTTCGTGGGCGTCGGCTTGCCGAACATCGCGGTCAACCTGGCCAAGCGGACCGTCGCGCCGGACCTCGAGCTCGTCTACGAGGCCGGGGTCTTCGGAGCCCGGCCGGCCCGCCTGCCGTTGAGCATCGGCGACCCGACCATCGTTACCGGCGCCACGGCCGTCGTCAGCATGCTGGTGTTGTTCGGCTACTACCTGCAGCGCGGCTTGAGCGACGTCGGGTTTCTCGGGGCGGCCCAGGGGGACCGGTTGGGCAACATCAACACGACCGTCATC
>JBKJXL010000163.1:0-8727 GCA_046716225.1 Candidatus Limnocylindrales bacterium
GCGCTCGGTTTCGACACCGTCCTTCGCCTCCCGATCGCCCGCTGGCTGGAGACGTGCTATGGGTACTCCCACTCGTACAACCCGGCCGCCTGGACGATCATCGCTGAGCGCCAAGCCGAGCTGATCCCACGCCTCCCGCACAGGTGGGACGAGGGCGCGGACACCCCGACCGCCAGGAGATAGGCCGCGGTTCGCATGTCAGCTGTCGCTTGACGCCGTCGATGTCATGCGTCCACGAGACGTCGCGATGATCGCCTCATACGGACGCAACCGGATCGTCGAGCCGCCGCAGGCCGATGGAGGCAGGTCAAGGTGGGTGCCTACGACCGGGCGCCAGCGGGTACCGGCAGACGGGCGCGGAATTCGCGCCTCCCCCTCCTCCGGGCCGAACGACACCAGGACCAGCACCTCGCCCTCCGGTCCGTGGCGCCGATAGCCAAGGATCGTCGGGTCGCCGGTCCGGATCAGCGAGATCGCCCCATCCTGCAGCGGTCGCAGGGTCGCCCGAGCGGCGAGGACCCGACGGTACGTCTGCAACACCGAGGTCGGGTCGCCCGTCTCGGCGGCCACGTTGCGGGTGTCCGCGTCCGGACCGACTCGCAGCCACGGCGTCCCGGTCGTGAACCCGGCGCCCGGACCACGGCGCCACGGCATCGGCGTCCGGGCCCCGGATCGATCCCACCAGGCGAAGTCCGGGCTGACCTTGGCGGCAGCCTCGTCGATGCTCTCCCCGGGCGGGATCGCGACATCGCCCATGCCGAGCTCTTCGCCGTAGTACATGAATGGCGTCCCACGCAGCGTGAGCAGCAGGACAGCCGCGGCCCGGGCGATGGCGTCCTGCGTCTCGACGGTCGACCCGATCGGGCCGGCCAGGCGGGAGGCATGGCGGGGTTGGTCGTGATTCGACAGGACCACCGTCGGCCAGCGAGCCGGTCCGAAGGCGCGCTCGCGCCGGCGGATCGCCGCCCGGAACGCGCCAGCCGTCCAGGGCCGGGTCAGCAACTCCCAGTCGAACACGAGGTGCCGATCGGCCGTGAGGGCGGCGGCGCCTTCCGTGGTGCCCACGAACAGCTCGCCCACGGTCATGTGGCCCGGCGTCGCGTCCACGACAGCGCGGAACCGTCCCAGGAGGGCCGGCAGATCGGGCTGGTCGAAGTCGTATCGATGCTCCTGGCGGGTCCATGCCAGCGACCCTCGGCGGCGCGGGTTGGACGGCATGTCCGGGTGTTTCAGGAACACGTTGAACGTGTCGAGGCGGAAACCGTCGACCCCGCGGGCGATCCAGCCGCGGACCATATCGAACTGCGCAGATTCGACCTCCGGCTGACGCCAGTCGACCTCCGGCTGCTGGGGCAGGAAGGTGTGGTGGTAGAACTGGCCACGAACCGGGTCGTACGTCCAGGCGGGACCGCCGAACCACGACACCCAGTCGTTCGGGGGCAGCGGGGCTCCGTGACGATCGGAGCCCGACGGGTCGCGCCACAGGTACCAGTCGGCGTACCGGCCCTCGCGTGACGCGCGCGAGGAGACGAACCATCGGTGCTCGTCGCTCGTGTGGTTCATGACGAGGTCCAGGACTACCCGGATGCCGAGCCGGTGGGCCTCGGCGCCCAAGCGGTCGAAGTCGGCCTCGGTCCCGAACCGCGGATCGATCGCGCTGTGGTCGCTGACGTCGTAGCCGATGTCGCGTCCGGGGGAGGGATAGATCGGGGATAGCCAGATCGCGTCCACGCCCAGGCCGTCCGGGCCCAGGTACGGCAGGTGTTCGATGATCCCGGGCAGGTCACCCATGCCGTCACCGTCGCTGTCGGCGAAGCTGCGCGGATAGATCTGGTAGATGACGCCGCGCCGCCACCAGTCGTCGCCGAAGCGAAACGGTGAGGCTGACGGCGGTGCCGGCGATGGCTCCGTGGCCGTCACGATGCAGCGCCGGCTGGGATCAGCCAGCGAACGCCAAGCGGGGCCACGTCGATCGCCTGCTCGACCGAATCGATCGAGTCGTCCAGCAGATCGGCGACGGATCCCCCGGTCCCGTATTCGATGACGGCCGGATCCACGAAGCGGCGGGTCTCGGAGAAGTTGAACAGACCGGTCAGCGTGCCCGCGGGGTGGCGCCGCGCGATCGCCAGGACGCCCGGGTCGCCGCTGTCGAGGACGTCGAGGGGCGTCGCGGCATGGAACTGGGGCGTGCCGCGACGGACATCGACCAGGCGGAGCAGGTCCGCGAATATCCGGCCTTCGACCGACCCAGGTCGATCGCGACGCTTGGCGGCCGCCCAATCCATGGTCGGGCGGTGGAGCCAGCGGCTATCGGATCGATGATCCGGATCGTCACCGTAGGCGCGGTCGTTGCGCATGCCGAGCTCGTCGCCCATATAGACGATCGGCACGCCGTCCCACGCCATCATCAGGGCGTGACCGAGGCGGATCCGGTCGATCGCGGCGTCGATGAGTTCCGGGTGATCGGCGTCCAGGGCGGCCTCCAGACCGGCGAGGCTGGCGAAACTTCCGCTGACCCGACTGTCCCCGGTCTCCGGAACGAGGTTGAACAGCGCACCTCGTGCGAACGTGCCCGGGAACGCGCCGGAGTAGAACGCCGACAGGAACATCCGGTGCTCCGGACCGCCCCAGCCCACCCGGACGGCATCCGCCTCGCTGACGGCCCATCCGATGTCGTCGTGGCAGCGGATGTAGGTGGCCCACGCGGTCGAGGCCGGCTTGCGCGGCAGCCGACGCAGGACATCCACCATCAGCCGGGTGTCGCGGGTCGCCAGGGACGACCAAAACTGGACCATCAGGCTGTTGTGATAGGCCATGTCCGAGACACGGCCCTGGTGTCGGCCGACGCCCAGGTACGGCGCCAGCTTGTCCGGTCCGACGATCGCCTCGGCCTTGAAGATCACCGCCGGGGCCGCGATCCGCGCGCACGCCCGCAGGGCCTGGAGCAGGTCGTGGACTTCCGGCTGGTTCTGGCAGTCCGTCCCGAGCCGCTTCCACATGAAGGCCACGGCGTCGAGCCGAAAGACCTCCACGCCGCGATTCGCGAGGTCCAGCAGGACATCCGTCATCTCGATGAACACGGCCGGGTTGGACCAGTCGAGATCCCACTGGTAGGCGTGGAACGTCGTCCAGACCCAGCGGCCGTCCTCGAGCTGGCTGAAGTTGCCGGGCGCGAGCTCGGGGAACGTCTCGGGCAGGGTCTGCTCATAGGCGTCGGGGAGCGTCCGGTCCGGAAAGATCCGATACATCGCGGCCGCCTCGTCGTCGCCCGCCCGGGCCGCGATCGCCCATGGGTGCTCCGCAGCCGTGTGGTTGAGGACCAGGTCGACGCACAGGCTCATGCCGCGCTCGCGGAGCTCGTCACACAGGTGCTCGAGATCGTCGATCGAGCCGAGGTTCGGGTCCACGGCGCGGTAGTCCGTGACCGCATAACCCCCGTCGGTCTCGCCATCGCGCGTTCGGAGGAGCGGCATGAGATGGAGGTACCGGACGTGCAGGCTGGCGAGGTAGTCGAGACGCTCCTGCACGCCCGCGATCGACCCGGCGAACCGGGCCGGATAGCACACGTAGCCGATCATCGACGGATCCTGGAACCAGTCCGGGCGATGGATCCGCTCGAGGTCGAGGGTCTTGAGCCCGGGCCGACGAGCGCGGTATCGTCGGGCCAGCGTGCGGACCAGGCGGTCGAGGGATTCAGCCGCGTCTGGCCGGGTCACGTACACCGCACTCCAGCCCTCGATGAGATCCGCCCACCAGCGGGCCAATCGCACCGTGAACAGCTCGATGTCGCGCTCCGCGAGTCCGTCCAGCTCCTCGAGGGCGAGGGCCGTTGCCCGGGCGAGCAGGCCTGGTCGGAGCCCAGGCGCAGCGGCCGGCGGTGGAGCCACCGGGCTCACCAGGGGGATACCCGCGTCGTCGATCATCAGATCGGCGCCATGGCCGTGCTCTCGCGGACGACGAGGTTGAGGTCCTGGACCTCGCGTAACGGCGTCATCGGCGACGCGTCGATGCCGAGGAGCAGGAGCTGTACGGCCCGGACACCGGACTCGAACAGCGGTTGGCGGACGGTCGTCAGGTGCAGGTGATCGGCCAGCTCCAGGTCGTCGTAGCCGGTGACCGAGAGGTCGCTCGGGACCGACAGACCCAGGGAGCCAGCCGCCTCGAGCACACCCGCCGCCTGGGTGTCGCTGGCGCATACGATCGCGGTGGGCGGACGCCGACGATCCAGCATGCGGTGGGCCAGTTCGGACGCCTGGTGACGGGAGTGATCGCCCATGGCGACCACTCCGGCGGGCACGTCGTACCCGGCGTCCCGCATCGCCCTGCGGAATCCAGAGAGTCGCAGACGGCTCGAGGTGAATGCCAGCGGGACGCGTGGGATGTCGCCGATAAAGCCGATCCGTCGATGCCCGAGCCCGATCAGGTGGTTCGTCGCGATCCGGCCGCCGAGCACGTCGTCCGTGACGACGCGCGGGAGGCCGCGATGGTGCGCGTCGACGAGGATCGTGGGCAGTCCCGATCGCTGGATCCGATCGATCTCGTGCCGGTGTGGCGACAGTGACACGATGATGAGTCCGTCCACACGCTCGGATCGAGGGAGATCGAGGAAGACGGCGTCGCGCCGCACGACCGTCTCGATGTTGAACACGATCATGTCGTAGCCTGCGGAGACCAGGGCGAACTCGATCCCGCGAAGCCGCTCGACGGCTGACGGCCGCGTCAGGAACGGCAGGATCACGCCGACGGTCTGGGTCCGGCCCAGGCTCAGGCGACGCGCGGTGGGACTCGGCACGAAGTCGAGATCCCGGATCGCGGCGAGGACCCGGGCGCGCGTGACCGGGTCGACATTCGCCCGTTCATTCAGGACGCGACTGACCGTCCCGCGACCGACGCCCGCCAGGCGCGCGACATCGCCGATGGTCACGCCCATGGTCGCCTCGCCTTCCCCGCCGCCGGCGAGCGCGACCCGCTGAGGCAGGCGTCCATCAGCCGATCGGCAGGGCGTTCGCCCGCACGACGGAGGCAAACCAGGCGGCACCGGCCTTCGGGATCCGGCGACCGGTCGTCGGCTCGCAGGCGACGTCGCCGTCCCACGCGCCCTCGATCTGGTAGCCGGATGTCGCGATGCCCCAGACGAACCCGCCCGGAAACGCGCCTGGACTGGTCGACACGACTACCCCTTCACGGAGCCCGACAGCAGGCCTCGGACGAAGTAGCGCTGCAGGGAGAAGAACACGAGCAGCGGCAGCAGCATGGAGACGAACGCCCCGGCGGTGAGCAGATGCCAGTCGTCACCCCGGGACCCGACGATCTCCGCGAGGCGTTGGGTGACGACCTGGTTCTCCGACTTGGCGCCGATGAAGATGAGGGCCACCAGGTAGTCGTTCCAGACCCACAGGAACTGGAAGATCGCGAATGCGGCCAGCGCCGGAACGGACAACGGCATGATCAGCCGCCAGAAGGTCTGGAAGTGCGAGGCTCCGTCGATGAACGCCGATTCCATGAGTTCCCTGGGGAGCTCGCTGATGTAGTTGAAGAGCAGGAAGATGGCCAACGCCAACCCGAATCCGGTGTGGGCCAGCCAGAGCGCCAGGTAGGTCCCGTTCAGGCCTACCGCCACGTAGTCCCGAAGGATGGGGACGAGCGCGATCTGGAGGGGGACGGCCAGCATCGCGACGACGAGGATGAACAGCACGCCGCGGCCGGAGAATCGCATCCAGGCGAATCCGTAGGCCGCGAATGCCGCGACAAGGATCGGGATCAGGGTCGACGGGATCGCAACGACCAGGCTGTTGATGAACGCGCCGCTCATATCGTCGCCCTGGACCTGCTGGGTCGAGCCGTCAGCGGTCGTGATGGTGTATTCCTTGCCGGTCAGGACTTTTGCATAGTTGTCGAGCGTGAGGTTCGTGTTGGCGGTGACCTGCTGCCCCTGGATCTCGATCCGTCCCGCTCGCTTGTTGCCGATCCAGATGACCTGACGCCCGTCGGACGTCGCGATCCCTTCGCGGAACTCCTCGAACGTGCCGGTGGCGCCTTCGATGACCATCACGCCATCGGTGTCGAGGCCGTCAGGGATGGGGATCGTCGAGATCGTCACCTGATCCGGATGTGGGAGGACCGTCCACCAGCCGCTCTCCTGGATGTCATCCGGCTGGCGGAACGACGACACGAGCAACCCGACGGTCGGGATCAGCCAGACGAAGCAGATGAAGAAGAGCGTGACGTTGACGATGATCTGCCCGCGCTTCATGGATCGCCCTTTCATCGGAAGCCCGTCTGTCCGCGGAAGCGCTGGACGTTGTAGATCATCACCGGGATCACCGCGATCAGGAGCAGGATCGCGAGCCCTGACCCGATCCCGAAGTTGCGGTTCGTGAAGTACTGGCGGTAGAACTCGGTCGCGATCACGCCAGTCCCGAACTGGCCACCGGTCATGACGATCACGACGTCGAAGATCTTCAAGGTCAGGATGATCGTGGTGGTGGCGACCGTGATGATCGTCCCGCGGATCATCGGAACGGTCACCCGCCTGAACACCTGCCGTTCCGTCGCGCCGTCCACCCGGGCGGCCTCCATGAGCTCGGCCGGGATGCCCTTGATGGCCGCTGAGAACAGGACCATGGCGAAGCCGACCTGCAGCCACACCATGATCACGATCAGGAACAGGTTGTTCCACGGTTGCAGCAGCGTGGTCCAGGCTTGCGGTTCGCCGCCCAGACCGGTCACGACGGCGTTGAGCAGGCCGATCTGTGGGTCACCGGCCTGACGCGTCTCGTAGATGAAGTTCCAGATGATCCCCGCGCCGACGAACGAGATCGCCATGGGCATGAAGATGATGGACTTGGCCACCGACTCGAACCGGCTCTGGTCCGCGAGCACGGCGATCAGCAGGCCGAGTGCGATGACGAGCGACGTTCCGACGAAGAGCCACAGGAGATTGTTCCGGAAGACCTCCTGGAACGCCGGATTCGTGAAGATGTCGAGGTAGTTTCCGAGCCCGACGAAGGTCGAGCTGTCGGCGTTGAACAGGCTGATCCACAGCGTCCGCAGCGTCGGCAACGCCAGGAACCAGATCAGCAGGGCCATGGCCGGACCGATGAACAGGTACGGCAGGATACGCGAGCCGACCTGGGCCGGGAACCGTCCGATGACCCAGTTCATGACCCAGTAGATCAGGGCCACGCCGCCCACACCCCAGACGACGGCGATCACGCCCGTGACGACCTTCGGGGCGTCGTTGGCGCGCAGGAACAGGAAGCCCTGCCACAGGACCACGAACGCAAGGAGCGGTACGGTGATGGAGACGACGACGCGCGCGGCGATGGTGAGCGCCCACTGCGCTCCCCGCACCGGTGCGTCGGGCTCCCCGGCGAGCTTGACCGTCACGAGGACCCTCCCAGATCACCATCGCCGACTCGACCGGTCGGCATCGGTCCCACGGGCTGTCTGTGACCCTGGGTCGCGGATCGCAAATCCACGACTCAGGGCCGTACCTTACTCGAGGCGTCGCGGGGCGACGCCGTTCATCACTTCGGCCAGGCCGCGTCGATGTTCGCGAGGGCCTCGTCGAGGGTCACCGTGCCGGCGATCCAGCTGGTGAACTCCTTCCACTCGGCTCCCGAACCCACGGCGCCTGGCATGAGGTCCGAGGCGTCGAAGCGCACATTCTCGGCTTCCACGATGGTCTTGGCAACGAATCGGGTGATGTCGTCGCGGTACCAGCTGAGGTCCGCGTCCTTCTGCGGAGCGATGGCGCCGCCGGACTCGATCCAGGTCTTGAGGTGCTCGCCCTTCGTGAAGTACTCCATCACGGCCATCACTTCAGGGCGATCGGTGAACGCGGCCCAGATGTCACCGGCGACCAGGACCGGATCCCCATATGCGGGATCGAGGCCCGGCAGCTTGAAGACGTCGTAGTCCACGCCCGGCTTGGCGTCGGGCGGGAAGAACGAAGTGATGAAGTTGCCTTGGCGATGCAGCCAGCACTTGGGCGGATCCTCGAACATCGCCGCCGGCGCGTCGCCGAATGCGGTGCTGACGATGCCGGCTGCGCCGCCGTTGACGAGCTCGGGATCCAGGAAGATCTCACCGACCTTCTCGGCGGCGGCCTTGACCTCCGGCGAGCTGAACTTCAGCTCGTTCGTGACCCACTTGTCGTAGTTATCGAGGCTGGTGGTTCGGAGCATCATCTCTTCGAGCCAGTCCGTGACGGGCCAGCCGGTCGCGACGCCGGACTCGATGCCGATGCACCACGGCGCGTCGCCGTCATCGACGATCTGGTTCTGCAGGGCGATGAGCTCATCCCACGTGGTGGGGACCGTGTAACCCGCGGCATCGAAGGCTGCCTTCGGGTACCAGACGAAGCTCTTGCCGTTCACGCGCTCCCAGACACCGGCCATGATGTCGCCACTCGCGCCGGCCATGGTGGCCATGTCCAGCCACGACTGGCTGTAGTTCGCGGCGAGTGCGGCCTGGTCGAGCTGGCTCGTCAGGTCGACGACCTTGCCGGTCTTGGCGATGTTCGCGAGCAGACCGGGCTGCGGGAAGTCGGCGATGTCGGGCAGGTCGTTGGCCTCGACTCGCGTGTTGATCGACGTCTCGAATTCCTTGGTACCCGTGTATTCGATCGTGATGCCCGTCTTGTCCATGAAGTCCTTCATGGTCGCATTGAACTTGACGGCATCCTCGTCCACGAAGGGCCCGGTGGCGGTGACGGTCGTTCCG
>JBKJXL010000164.1:0-4368 GCA_046716225.1 Candidatus Limnocylindrales bacterium
ACGGGCCCGGGCGATCGCCAACGCCGGGTCGTCGTAGATGCAGAAACCGGACGCCCGGTCGGGCATCGCGTGGTGCAGGCCGCCGCCCGGGTGGAAGGCGTGGTCGACGTCACCACGCAGGACCGCCTCGAGCGCCCGGAGCGAGCCGGCGGCCACGGCCGCAGCGGCCTCATGCATCCCGGCGAACGCGGGGTCGTCACCGGCGCGCCCGATACCGGCGGCGCCAGGTCCGAATGGATCCCGCGAGAAGCGCCTGACGGTCTCGACATAGGCGGCGGTATGGCACCACTCGAGCTCCACGTCGGGAGCCGGTTCCGGCGTCAGACCGGGAACCGCGCCGACCCACCGCAGCAGGTCTATCCCCGGCCCGAACCGTCGCGGGGTGAGCGGATGCTCCGGTCCGAAGTCGTAGTCGGTGGACCTGGGTCCGAAGACAAGGAGCATGGGTCGCACGATAGCGCCCTCGGGCCACAGCGGCCGGACCGTCGAGATGCACGCATCCGCCTGCCGGGTCGCGGGCGGTGGGCTACCATCCGCCCATGCCGACCGACCTGATCATCATCCTGATCATCATCCTCATCGTCGTCATCGTGTGGCGAGGCCCCAAGACGCTGCCGAAGCTGGGCGAAGCCCTGGGGCGCGGCGTCAAGGAGGCCAAGGCCGGCGCCGCGGCGACCCAGGAGGAGATCCAGGCGCGGACCACCGCTCCGACTGACGAACCCGACAAGACCCCCTGAACCCACGATGACGCAGCGGTTCGACGGCGCCTCGTGACCGCGGACGACCTGGCGGCCCTCACCCATCGACCCGGACCTGGATCGCACCGCACGACGTTGACCGTCGACGGCGTCGCGATCGAGACGCTCGAGGATCTCCCGCCCGTCCGGGATCGGCTGCTGTTCGTGGGTCTGAACCCATCCCCGGTGAGCGTCGAGGCCGGCCACTACCACCAGGGTCGGCTCGGACAGACGTTCTGGCGTCGCCTGATGCTGGCCGGGATCCTGCCCGCTGGGACGCCGGTCGAGACGGCCGACGACGCCCTGGCCGCCGCGGGTCATGGCATCACGGACCTGCTCAAGGTCGTCTCGCCGCGCGACGAGGCCACCGACGCCCACCTGCGGGCGGGAGTCGGACCACTCTGGCAGAAGATCGCCGTCTGGCGGCCGGCCGCGGTGGTCTTCATCTACAAGCGCGGCGCGTCCGCGGCGGCCGGCCGCGAGCTGCCTGAGCCGTGGGGGCACCTGAAGGACGTCGCGCTCGCCGGTCGACCGTGCGTCCTGATGCCCGGGCCATATGCCACGACCGAACAGGTCGACGAAGGTCTCAACTTCCTCCGAAACCTGGTGTCGGCGCTGCCGATCGACCGAGCCTAGGCCGGCGGTTCCTCGGGCTCCAGCGACGGCATCCCCAGGACGAACCCGAGGAACAGGGCCAGGTACCCGAGCGAATACGTGCCGTTCGAGACCCAGAAGATGACGTTGTTGAGCGCCTCGTTCGAGGTCTGCACGATGTTGGCCCAGGCCCCGATCGCGAACGTCGCGACGATCAGACACGTGCCGAGGGCCGCGGTCAACCAGCCGAGACCCGGCTCTTCCCCTGAGAGCGCGCACCGGACGAGGGTCATCGCCAGATACGACCAGGTCAGGATCGTGATGACGCTCACCACCACCGAGGCGATGAGGTACGCCCACAACGCCCCGGTCATCTCGATCTCGGTCAGGTCCGTCTGCGTGAATGAGACGATCGTCGCGAGGGCCGTCACGAGACCGATGCCCAGGATGGCGAAGCCCGCAGCCCGGGCGTTCGATCGATACGCCCAATGGCGCGCCTTCGACAAGCCGAGCGCGACAGACAGGACGCCGATCATCCCGATCAGGCTTGAGACGTACCCGAACACGATGCCCGACGGAACGAACCACTCGAGGTCCTCGGGCGGCGGCGTGAGCGTCGCGAACCACGCCTCGAGGCCCGGTTCGGCGAGTTGCAGGAACGGCGCCGCCGCGATCATCAGCGTGCCGAAGAACAGGGGCCGCGCGACGCGAGGAGCGTCGGGGTGACGGAGCAGGAGCGCGGCCGGCAGCAGGACAGGACAGACGACCGGCAGCAGGTCGAGCACGAGACCCACGATCGTCTCCGGCGTCCATGCCGGGGTGGTCCTGGACTGGTAGGTGGCCCAGCCGGCGATGGTGGCCAACGCGATGAACGCCGCCACCGGCCAGCGATCCGGCAGGCGCGGACCCCGAGCCGCCCGGTCGTCCGGCCGCGACGTGCTCGGCAGGTCGTCCACACGCGGACTGTCGGGCCGGTCGGGCGTCACGTCAAGCCGACGTCACGTCAAGCCAGGTCGGGTTCAGGGTGGGATGACAGCCACACCGCCCCGGGAGCCAACGCGTGCAGGCGCTCCGTCGACATCGCAGCGGCTGTCGCGTCCGGCGCGCCCGGGATCGACCTGGCGCCCGTCCGTCCATCGAGATCCCCGGCGACGACCAGGCCGTCCCCCACCGTGAATGCCACGTGTTCGGGGGACGGGCCGGGCGAATGGATGCTTCGGATCGCCACGTCGCCAGATCCGAGGATGGCCTCGTCCACCAGCTCCTGGACCTGGTACGGGAGCCAGGCTACGGCGCCGGGGCCGGCCAGGATCGGCACGCCACCGAGCATCTCCGACAGACCCTCCGCGCCGGCCGCATGATCCGGCGCGACCTGGGTCAGCGCGATGGCCTCGATGGGGCCGCCGCGCTCGCGGGCGACCGCGATGGCGAGGTCCAGCCCAGGCCCGATCGGGTCGCCCGGATCGATCAGGACGAACCGGCTCCGACCCACGAGGTACGACGCGATCGGCTGACCCGGGACACCGCCGCCGGCCGGCATCACGATCCGGGTGATCTCTGGCGATACGACCTCGACGCGGGGCGCGATGAGGACGCCGGGCGCGAGTCGCTGGCGTACCTGGTCGAGTGACTCCGCCGCGCGCAGGTGCTGGAGCGTGGCACTCGTGGGGATCCACATCGCCAGATCGCCGGCCGCCATCGCCGTCAGCGCGGCATCGGGCGTCAGCCAGGCATGTCCGGCGACCTCGTCTCCCTCGAAGCTGACCTTCGCACCGTCGGGCAGTCGCGCCGCGAAGAAGCGGGCATCGAACCGACGCGGCAGGACCGGCGGCGTGACCCAGCGCGACAACGGGACCAGGAGGTCGGTCCGCAGCGTCAGGCCCAGCTCCGCGACGATCGAGGCGAAGTCGGCGTCCCCACCGACCAGCGCGGATCGAGCCTGCGAGACGGCCCGCGCCCGCGGGGGATCCATCCTCCTCGCGCCCGCCGAGTCGCCGGCGTCGGCCAGCAGTACGCCGGTCTCTTCGAACACCTCGCGGATCGCCGCGACGTAGGCCGCGATGGCCGTGGCCGGCTCAAGGTCGCCACCGAGGCCGATCGATGCATCGTGCGGCGAGACGACCGACCGCGCGACCAGCTTCGGGTCGCCATCGGCCGTGTCCACCCGACCGCCCGGGAAGACGTGCATGTCCGGGGCGAACGCCATCGACGCCGGACGGCGGGTCAGGAGGACCTCGAGCCCCTTCCGGCCGGGCCGGAGCAGGACGACGGTCGCCGCCAGCCGCGGGACGACCTCCACGTGGCTCACGCCTGACTTACGCGTGCGTTGCGGCCAGCTCCGACCGCAACGCCTCGGGGTCGGTCACCGGCAGCCGGCAGACGAACCTGCGGCAGACGTAGGCGGTGGGTCGGCCGTCGATCGCGACCCGGTCGAGCAGGAGCGGGATCGCACTGGACCCGGGATCCGTCGAGAACGCCACGACCTGGTTCGGCCTGAAGCCCTCCGCAACCACCCGCAGCAGGGCCGGGGTCGCTGGATCAGCCGACGCCCCGACGATGGCCACCTCGACCACCGGGGCCAGCGCGAAGTCCATCGCCGACAGCCACTTGGCGAACCCGGTCGGGTAGCGGGCGACGACCTCGGTCACGGTCAGCATCGCCCGTTCGGCGGCGTCGCGGTATCGACCCTCGCCCGTCAACGCGGCGAGCCGGAGCAGCACCGTCACGGCCACGGCATTGCCGGACGGGACCGCGTTGTCCTGCACGTCCTTGGGTCGGGTGACAAGACGTTCGTGGTCATCCGCGGTGTCGAAGAAGCCACCGGCCGGGTCGGCGAACCGCTCCAGGATCCGCTCGGCCAACGCGACCGCCGTGGTGAACCAGCGCTCGTCGAACGTCGCCTCGTACAGGGCGAGCAGTCCGTCGGCGAGATCCGCGTAGTCCTCCAGGACGCCGTTTCCGCTTGCCCGACCGTCTTTCCACGAACGTCCGAGGCTCCCATCGGGTCCCAGCAGGCCGGCGACGATGGCCTCGGCGG
>JBKJXL010000165.1:0-8182 GCA_046716225.1 Candidatus Limnocylindrales bacterium
GTCCCGCCATACCGCCGCGAGATGGAGGCGTCGGCCAGGCTGAACGACTGGAACAGGCGTGCAATGCGATCCGGAGGGATCCCGATGCCGGTATCGCGGACGTCGACGGTCAGGGTCCAGCGCTCGCCGCGGCCCGAACTCGACGGGAACGGTCGTCCGGCGACGGCCAGCTCGACCTCACCCGCGTCGGTGAACTTGATGGCGTTCGACAGCAGGTTGATCACGATCTGGCGCAGCCGTCCTTGGTCGCCGACGATCGTCCGGGGCACGCCGTCCTCGATCGCATAGGCGAGCTCGAGATGCTTCGATGCCGCCAGCGGCGCGACGACATCCAGCGCGCCTTCGAGGCAAGCTGCGAGATCGAGCGGGCGATGCTCGAGGTCGACCTTGCCGGCCTCGATCTTGGAAAAGTCCAGGATGTCGTTGATGATGAGCAGCAGGGCGTCGCCGGATGTCCGGATCGTCTCGGCGTAATCCCGCTGTTCGTCGTCGAGCGGGGTGTCCAGCATCAGCCCGCTCATCCCGATGATCGCGTTCATCGGCGTGCGGATCTCGTGGCTCATCGCCGCGAGGAACGTCGACTTCGCCTGGTTCGCCTGCTCGGCCGCGTCCTGGGCCGCGCGACCTTCCTCGAACAGGCGGGCGTTCTGGATGGCGATCGCGGCCTGCTGCGAGAGGCCGACGAGGAACGACAGGTCGGCCGCGGTGAACGGCGCGCCCGGGGCCGAGCGCCAGATGGCCATCATCCCGATGACCTCACCGCGCGACCGGAGCGGCGCCGCCATGAGTCGATACTCGATGTCGTCCCCCTCGGTGCCGGCGATCGTGACGGTCCGCGTGTCGTTCGCCACATCATTGATCGACTCGGCGTCGCCACGGCGCGCCAGGTCGCCGATGATCCCTTCCCCCAGTCGGATCGTGTCCCCGAGGACGGCATGGGCGAAGGATCCGAGCGCGACGATCGGCCGGAAGATGTGACCGCCCTCCTCCGCGAGGAAGACGGCGCTCGTGTCGCCGGTCAGGAGGGCGAGGGCCCGATCGGCGATCCGCTCGAGGACCGACCCCAGCTCCAGCATCGCCGAGATCTCGGCGGCGACCTCGGCGAGGGCGGTCATCTCCCCAGCCTGACGTTGTGCGTCGCGATAGAGGCGGGCGTTTTGGATCGCCACGCCGACGTTCGCGGCGAGGGTCGCCAGCAGTCGGGAATCCGCCTCGCCGAACCGCCCGCTCTGGGTGGTGTCCTGGACGCTGATGACCCCGATAGCCTCGTCACGGACGAGGATCGGCACGCCCAGGTACGAGCTCGCTGGTGTCCCCACGACGGTTCGACCAGCGAACTGCGCTTCCTTGTTCAGCAACAGCGGTTCGCGACTTTGGAGGACCTGGGTTGTCAGGCCCTCGCCAAAGCGCATCGATGGGTTCTCGCCACGGACCCCACCTTCGCTGTAGTACGCGAAGTGGATGAGGTCCGTCTCGCGATCGTACAGGGCGACGTAGACGAGATCCGCGTCGAACGTGTCGCGCATCTGGTCGCCGAGCTGCTCGATCAGTGCGTCCAGATCGAGCTGCCCGGCCAGCGCTTGGCCGACGCTGTTGACGATGGCGAGCTCGGCAGCCCGTTGGCGGGTCTCGTCGATGAGTCGGGCGTTGTCCAACGCCACACTCAGGCTCGCCGAGAGCGTGGTCAGCAGGTCCAGATCAGCTTGGCTGAAGGCATGCTCGCGATCCAGGTTCTGCAGGGACACCACGCCGTTGGCCCGGCCGCCACTCAGCAGTGGCGCATAGATAGCCGACCGAGGCATCTCGCCCTGGAGGACGCCGGCCTGACCGAGCGCCGTGCCTCGTGCCACCAGATCCTCGTTGATCATGATGGATCGTCCGGTCTCCATGACCTGTTTGCGGAAGCCGACGAGCTCCATCGGCTGGTCCGGGAAGCGGACGCCGCGTTCGATCGTGTATGGGAAGTGGAACAGCCCGGTCTCCGCGTCGAAGACGCCGATGTCGACGACCTGCGTATCGAAGATCGCCTGGATCTTGTCGCCGACGAGGTCGTACATCGCCTGCATGTCCAGTTCGGCCGCCAGCCCGTCCTGGACGCTGTTGATGATCGCCAGTTCCGCCGCGCGCTGATCCGTCTCGGTCAGCAGGCGCTTGGTCTCCTCGAAGAGCCTGGCGTTCTCGAGGGCGACGCCCATGCTCGCGGCGAGCGTGCCGAGCAGCCGCTCGTCAGCCTCGCTGAAGGCGTGCGGCTTGATGCTCTCCAGGCCAACGACCCCGACGACGCGATCGCCAGCGAGGATCGGCACGCCCAGCCAGGACAGGGTTTCGGTCCCGCCGATCTGGATGGCGCCGGCCGCGTTCTGCTCGTCGATCGTCCCGACGCGGATCGGTCGCGCCGATGTGATGACCGTCGATGTGATGCCCGGACCCAGCTGGAGGATCCCGCGATCGAAGCGGGCGCCCTCGTCGATGTCGTACGGGAACCGGATCTCGTTCGTCGCGGCGTCGTAGAGCGCGATGAACAGCGACTCCACCCCGAAGATGGCGCGGACGCGCTCCCCGACGAGCTCGATGATGGCGGCGAAGTCGAGCTGCCTGGCGAGGGCGTTCCCGATGTCGTTGATGACCGCCAGCTCGGCATTGCGCTGGCGCGTCTCCTCGATCGCCCGGACGCGGCTCAGCGCGGACCCGATGTGCTGTCCGACGAAGGCGAGCAGGTCGCGATCCGCCTCAGTGTGCAGCTGATCGTTCGTGTACGTCTGGACGACGATCACCCCGAGCGTCCGACCCTCGGCGACGAGCGGCGCCCCGAGCCAATCACCGTCGCCGACGACGCCGAGGATCATGACCTCGCCGCGAGCCACGAGCTCGGCGTGGGCTGCCGAGTCGACGAGGACCGGTCGGCCGATCCGCAACGCGTAGGCCGTCACGCCACTGGCCTGCCCGACACCGATCGGTTCCCAGGCACTGGGATCCGGTACGTCGGTGTCGACGGCGTCCACGTAGTACGGGAAGTTGATCGCCTCGCGCTGGTCGTCGTACAGGGCGATGTAGCAGTTGTCAGCGAACATCAGGCCGGCCACGATGCTGTGCACCGTCGCGTAGAACCCCTGGAGATCCTCGGCGGCACTTGCGGCGTCGGCGATCCGGTACAGCGCGTCCTGGACGATCTCGGTGTTCGCGCGCTCCTGTTCGCGAGCCTCCAGCCCTGCGAGGCGTGCCTGCAGGGCACCAACGTCCGGGGTCATCGGCGGCCCGAGCCGCTGGAGCGGGTCAACCGCGCTCCAGGTAGCGCTCGCGATCCCACGGATGGACGATCGAGTCGTACGTCTCCTGTTCCACGCGGGCCGCGTTCAGGTAGTGGTCCACGATGTCCTGCCCGAAGATCTCGGCGGCCGCTTCGGAGCGCTCCAGCTCCCAGATGGCCTCGTACAGCGCTCGAGGCATCCGAGGGACGCCGGTCGCCAGATAGCCGTTGCCCTTGAATTCGGGATCCAGTGGCAGTTCATGGCGGATGCCGTACAGGCCGGCGCCGATCGCCGCGGCGTAGGTGAGGTACGCATTCATATCGCCGCCCGGGAAGCGGTCCTCCACGTGGAGTGCCGGCCCGCGACCGACGAGCCGGAACCCGGTCGTCCGGTTGTCGCGGCCCCACACGACGTTGACCGGCGCCCAGGATAGCGACGCATAGCGCTTGTACGAGTTGATGAACGGCGCGATGAACACCGCCAGCTCGCGCGACAGCGCCATCATCCCGGCCATGAAGTGTTGGCCCACTTGAGAGAGGCCATACGGGCCGGCCGGCTCGCCCTCGGCGGCGGCCATCAGCGGCGTGTCCTTGACCACGTCCCAGAGGCTCATGTGGAGGTGGCCGGAGGATCCGGTCCAGCGATGGTCCGGCTTGGCCATGAACGTGATGCCCCACCCGTTGAGGTAGGCGATCTCCTTGGCCCCGTGCTTGAAGACCACGCTCCGGTCGGCTGACTCCATCACGTGGTCATAGCGGATGTTGACCTCATGCTGGCCGTTGGCCGCCTCGCCCTTGCTGAACTCGATCGGCACGTTCGCCGCGGTCATCTGGTTGCGCAGCAGGCGGTGCAGCGGTTCCGCCTTGGTGGCCTGCAACAGGTGGTAGTCCTCGTTGTAATGCCCGAACGTTCGCGGGACGGGGTGGCCGCGCTCGGCGAGCTCCTCCCAGGAGTCCTTGAGCACATAGAACTCGAATTCCGAGCCAGCCTTCAGGGCGAAACCCTGGTCTGCGGCCTTGGCGACCTGCGACTTCAGGATGGTCCGGGGTGCGATCGGGATCTCGAGCCCGGTCTCCTCATCGATGGCGTCGGCGAGGACCATCGCCGTCCCCGGCAGCCAGGGGAGGATCCGCAGCTGATCCCAGATCGGTTCGGCGATCCAGTCGCCATACCCGGTCTCCCAGTTCATCAGGGCGAACCCCTCAGGCGTATTCATCTCCATGTCCGTACCCAGCAGGTACGTGCAGAAGTGCGCGCCGTGGCTGATGACGCCGTCGAGGAACGCCTGGCCCTGGACGCGCTTGCCGACGAGCCGGCCCTGCATGTCCGTGATGGCGACCACGATCGTGTCGATCTGGCCGTCGCGGACCATCTCCTGCAGCTCGATGAGCCGTGGATGCAACTCGTGGCCGTGGTCGCTCATCGGGGCAGGTCCTCGGTCTGTAGCTGGATGCGAAGGCCGGCCCGTCAGGACCGGCCTTCGCCTTCGATCGGACGATCGGCGAGGTCTCCGATACTACCTGGCCTCGACCTCCCTGGCCGCCTGAGCGAACTCGCGTTCGATCTCCGAGAGCTGGGCAGCGTCGCCCATCGACTGGGGGCCTTTGAAGTTCTTCTTCGCAAAGCCGAAGTAGTAGATGACGAGGAACAACACGGTCGCCAGCATGAACGGGAAGCTGATGTTGCCCGAAGTCGGCCAGCTGAACAGGATCATCAGGACGACGACCCAGAAGATGGCGACCCAGGCGACTGGCCTGGACCAGCGACCCAGGCTCCACACTCGTTCCCCGAGCCAGTCCTGAGTGGTCGCACCCAGGTAGATGCAGATCCCGTATGCGGCGTACAGGAAGATGGTGCTGATCGCCGTCACGATGACGATGGCGGTGCCTCCGCCGACGTAGCCGGCGGCCACGGAGAACAGCCACGCGACGACGACCATGGCGGTCAGCGCGTTGGCCGGCGTGCGATATCGATGTGAGACCTTCTTCATCCAGCCGGAGCCCGGGAGGCCATCGTCACGGCTGAAGGCATACAGCATCCGGCCCGCCGACGCGACGGACGAAAGTCCACAGAACGCCATGGCGATGGCGATGCCCGCCGCAAGCAGATCGCCCATCTGACCCAGGTTGTACTGGAGGATGGCGATCACGGCGACCCCACCACCAAAGTAGTACTGGCTGGCGGTCGGCAGGGTCGAATCGTCGAGGACGGGCGGGAAGAGCGTGGTGAGGTCCGGCAGGTGGGTCGACAGCGCGAGCAAGAATACGAACCCGACCACGGCCGACACCGCCACCGACATGAAGAGCCCCCACGCACTTGCGACCCGGGCACCGACTGTCTCCTCGGCGACATGGGCGGAGGCGTCATAGCCCGTGTAGGTCCAGTTCGCCTGCAGCAGCGAGAAGAAGAACGCCAGTATCAGCGGATAGGTGATCGCCGGCCCATAGTCCAGCGTGATCGAACCGATCGCGTTCTGCCACGTGCCCACGGTGTCCTGGGGCTGGATCGCGAAGAGGGTCAGGCCGGACTCGTCCGGCTTGCCGGCAAGGAATACCAGCACGACCACGGCAGCAACGATCGCGATGTGCCACCACACGCTGACTTGGTTGAGGAGCGCGACCAGGTTGATGCCGGCGATATTGATGATCAGCTCGACGAGCATGAGGATGCCCATGGTCAGAAGTTGACCCGTCAGGATCGCCGTGTCGCCATTCGCCAGCAACACCGTGGTGTTGTCGTACGTGATCCCTGCATTTGCGAGCAGCGGGGTGATAAGCGTCGCGTTGAGGAACGCCGCAGCCGCAAAATTGATTCCCGCCACGATCGCGAACTGGCCGATCAGGTTGAACCAGGCGGTCCACCAGCCCCAGTTCTTGTTCTTCATCCGACTGGCCCAGTAGTAGAGGCCCCCCGCGGTCGGGTACGCCGAGGCGATCTCGGACATGCTCGCCGCGATCAGGAGCACAAAGACCGTGACCAGGGGCCAGCCGATCAGGACAGCCGCCGTACCAGCCCATGCCAGTCCGTAGTCGTACAGGATGACCGCACCGGTCAGGATGCTGATGATGCTGAAGCTGATCGCGAAGTTGCTGAAGCCGCCCATCGTGCGGAACAGCTCCTGCGCATAGCCGAGCTTGTGCAGGTCGGCGACGTCCTGCTGGATGACGTCGTCGCGGGACTTGCCTTGTGTCATCGGTTCCTCCCTCACTCGAACCTGATCGCCCCAATGGGCGATGGGTCCGGACCGGTCTCCCTCAAGACCCAGATCCGGGTGCGGCGGCCGCGACCCTCGCTGGGTGCGCCGCGCGCGAACGCGGGGACGTGCGTGGGTGACGAAAGTGGTGGGCGGCCTGGGCGGCCACAGGGCAGTCGGGTGTCGCACCGCTGCCGATCGGTCGCTGAGACCTCCTCTCCCCACCATGGCCCAGGCCCCATGGCTCCACCCGACCGGTGGACTCCAGGGCCGGCGTCGATGGCCGGACTATACGCGCTCCGCGGGAGGCATCAAGCCCCACGCTCAATAGAGCATCGTGGTCCCGCTGGGGAAGACGAACTCGAACGCTGCCGGCGGCAGCGGTGCGTCCGGTGCGAGATCCGTCACCTCGGCGTGGCGGGCGACGACATCGCCGATCGACTCGATCAGCCGAACGACGACGCCAGTCTCCCGATCCACGCCGAGCTCCAGACGGAAGTCCGGTCGATCGCCGGCAAGCTCCGTGGTTCGCGGGTGGTCGCAGCGAAGAAGGATCGCCTCGCGGCCGGCGATGAGATCCGTGCCCGTCACCGTGCACGTACCGGTCGCCAGGACGTTCTGGCAGAAGCCCGCCGGGTGGATGAACGTCTCGGGCAGGGTCTCAGCGGGAAGCGGAGTCACGGGCTCATACACCATCGAAGTGCCCGGGAAGTCCGGGTCGCCCAGGCCGCGCGGGCGGTTCCGCAACGGTCGCTGGGTGCCCAGGGTGTGGGCGCTGGCGTACGTCCGCACGAGGTCGCCATCACTGATCCAGATCTCGTACGGGCCGCCGACCGCCGGGCCGGGCAGGCTGGTCAACACCTTGGCCGATCCGGGATGTCGGAGGAGGACATCGACGGTGGTCGTCTGCTCGCCGCGCGCCGTCCATGTCCGATCCACGATCCGCAGCCGTAGCGTAGCGAACCGCGTCTCGGCATCGCGCATGAAGTCGAAGAGTTCCGCGACAGCAGGCAGCCCCGCAGGGAGGGCGGCCACCTGTGGCACCCGCCGGCCGTCGACGGGCACGGGCAAGGCTGCGGCGCGATCCCAGAGTCGGGTGGAGGTCATCCGCCCGATCGTACCAAAGCGAGGTGGTGCGGATCCGTCACGTCAGCCGCCGGCGGGACCACCACCAAGCCCGGGTTCCGTCATCGCGGCCGGATCGAGCAGACGGTCGACGATCGTGGCATCAAGCCCACGCTCCAGCGCGAGCTCGCGTATGGTCCGACCGCTCTTGTGAGCGTCCTTGGCCAGCGTCGCGGCCTGGTCGTAGCCGATCTCGGGCGCCAGTGCGGTCGCCAGCATCAGGCCTTGCTCCACGAGCTCGGGACCCCGATCCGTTGCCGTCAGTCCTTCGATGCAGCGGGTGCTGAAGTTCCCGCTGGCGGCCGCCAGGAGCGAGATGGACTCCAGCAGCGCGACCGCGGTGACCGGCAGCATGACGTTGAGTTCCAGGAAGCTCCCGGTCTGGCCGAAGGCGATCGTCGCGTCGTTGCCGACCACCCGCGCCACGACCATGGTCAGGCTCTCGACGATGACCGGGTTCACCTTGCCGGGCATGATGCTTGAGCCGGGCTGGGCCTCCGGCAGGGTGAGCTCGCCGATCCGGGCCCGTGGGGCCATCCCCATGAGCCTGATGTCCGAGGCGATCTTCCAGTGGCTCAGCGCGATGGTCCGGATGGCCCCATGGGCCGCGATCGCC
>JBKJXL010000166.1:0-2969 GCA_046716225.1 Candidatus Limnocylindrales bacterium
CTTCTGGGCGCCGGGCAGAACGGCCTGGGCATCCTGCGCATGGCCGGGCTGGCATGGTCCGACTGATCGCCGCGTTCCTCTTGACCGCCGGCGGGCTCCTCTCGAGCGCGCCGGACACGGTGGCCGCGTCTCCGGTCTTCGGGAGGCCGACCGGGACCGCCGTGTTCGGCGAGTCGATCGAGTTCCGGCAGCCGGTGACGCTCGACGAGCCTGTCGCCGCAGCCGAGCTGCTCCTCACGTTCGCGGACGCCCCGGGACCGACGATCATCGAGGTCGCGCCGCCATCCGGGACGGGCGGCGCCGTCCTGCGCGAGACGTTCTCACTGGACAAGGACGGTTTCATCGCACCGAACACCCTCGTCAGTGCTCGCTGGCGGCTGTACCCGGAGGCTTCACCGGACGATCCGGTGACCAGGCCGGCGGTCTCGATCCTGTACGAGGACGACCGCTTCGACTGGCGGACCGAGGCGGGCGACATCGTCCGGGTCCATTGGTACGAGGGCGGCGACGCGTTCGGGACCCGGGTCCTGCGGATCGCGGAAGATGCGATGAAGTCGTCGAGCGACCTGCTGGGCGTGACCGAGACCGAACCGATCGACTTCTTCGTGTACGCCGACCGGGAGGCCTTCTACGATGCCGCGGGGCCCGCGACGCGGGAAAACGTCGGCGGTCTGGCGAACTTGGGGATCCGGACGATGTTCGCGCTCATCAGGCCCGACCAGATCAACGCCGGTTGGGTCGGCGTGGTCATCCCGCACGAGCTCACCCACCTCGTGTTCGATACGGCGGTGTCGAACCCGTACCACTACCCGCCGCTCTGGCTGAACGAGGGCGTCGCCGAGTACCAGAGCGAGGGCTACGACGCGACCTATCGCGCGACCATCGAATCGGCGGCTCGGTCCGGCAGCCTCATCCCGCTCGACGGACTGGTCGGCCAGTTCCCGACGACGTTCGAACGGTTCAACCTCGCCTATGCAGAGAGCACGGCGGCGGTCACCTACCTCGTCGATACGTACGGGCAGGATGCGCTGGTGGCGCTGGTTCGGTCCTACGCCGACGGCCTGACCGACGACGAGGCCTTCACGCGGGCGCTCGCGATCGACGCCACGGCGTTCAGCGACGCCTGGCTGGCATCCGTCGGGGCGGTCGCCCCGGCGAAGTACGGTCCGCAGTCGGCAGCCCCCGGGCCGATCCCGGCCGCGTGGTCCGGCGGCCCGGCCCCCGGCCCGCCCCCGGCACCCGGCCCGCCTCCCGCGTCGGGCGCCGCGGCGACCCCAGCGTCGACCAGCGGTTCCACGAGCGGAAGCGACGACGGCAGCTCGAGCGGCGTGGTGTTCGCGGTGGTCCTGGTCGGCGTAACCCTGGCCGCGGTCATCGTCCTGTTCGCCTTGCGCCGCCGGCAGGACGCCGCGGAGGCGTGACCATGCTGGCTCGGGTCCGGTCCATCCCAACCTGGCAGGTCACGCTCGGCGTCGCGTTGCTGGGTCTTGGGTTCCTCATCGCCGCCCAGCTTGCGGCGGAGGCGCCACGGGTCCGCTATACGACCCAAGAACGTTCCCCGCTGATCGAGACCGCGACCGGACTCCAGGCCCAGCAGGACGAGCTCAAGACGCGGATCCTCGATCTCCGCTCGCAGATCGGCGACCTGGAGAAGGAAGGCCAGGGTTCAGTGGACCTGGTGAGAGCGCTCAACGACCAGCTCCTCGAGGCGCGCATCGCCGCCGGGCTCATCCCACTCACCGGGACCGGCATCGTCCTGCAGCTCGAGGACTCCCTCCGCCCGGTCGGTGACGGCGCCAGCGAAGGCGACTACCTCGTGACGGCCCTTGACCTCCGGACCGCGGTCGAGGAGCTGTGGCTGGCCGGCGCGGAGGCCGTCGCGATCAACGGCGAGCGGGTCACACCCACCACCGCCGTCATCGATATCGGCAGCTCCATCCTCGTCAACTCGGCGTATCTCGCTCCGCCCTTCCGGATCACAGCTCTCGGCCCGGACGACATGTACACCGTGCTCAGCGCATCGCCCGGCTTCGTGGACCTGGTCCGGGCGCGGGCGGACACATTCGGGATCCGGATCTCCTTCGCCGAGCCGGAGCAGGTGGACCTGCCCGCGTTCGCGGGCACGATCACGCTGCGCTACGCGCGACCGTTGCCGACCGCCGCGCCGGCTCCCAGTGCTAGCCCGGGCGGCTGAGATGCATCGACGACGCCATCAGGTCACCATCGCGGCCGTCACCTTCCTCCTCGGCATCCTCGTGGTCGTGCAGCTTCGTGCACAGACGGAGGGTTCACCGCTCGCCCAGCTCTCGTCGCAGGACCTGACCGTGCTCGTGGCCAGTCTCAATGGGCGGAACGACCAGCTTCGCCGGGAGGTCGCCACGCTCGAGCGCGACCTCGGATCTTTGACCGAGGACGAGGCCCGTGGCGAGATCTCGCTCGACGACCTGCGCGCCGAGCTTGAACGCATCCGCGCCTATGCGGGCCTGTCCGCGGTCGTCGGCAGCGGCGTTGTCGTCACGATCAGCGGACCGATCGATGGCGGTGGACTCCAGGATCTCGTCAACGAACTGCGCAACGCCGGTGCCGAGGCCATCTCGATTTCCGGTGTCCGCGATGTGCCCGGTCTCGTCGCCGAGGGCGTCGGCGGCCAGGTGACGCTCGACGGCGCCCCCCTCGGGCCCACGGTGGACCTCGAGGCGATCGGCGCGCCGGACAAGCTGACCGGATCGTTGACGCGCTCGGGCGGCGTCATCGCGCAGCTGGCCGCCACGCAACCCGCGGTCGTAGTGACGGTGACCCCGATGGACCGTCTCCAACTGCCGGCGACACAGCGAGAGCTGGTGCCGATCCATGGCCGACCTCGCCTTTGATAGGCTGACCCCCCGATGCCCGGCCCGACCCTCCCCCACTTCCCGGTCTCTTATACACATCACCGAGCCCACGAGCCGGAGCAACCGGAGGATTGGCGT